>VGIR01000036.1 GCA_016867815.1 candidate division WOR-3 bacterium
CTTGTCTGACAGTGTGAGAATAATTGAGTCAATCCGTGAAGCACGTTTTCCGCCCAAGAGGAGGCCTGAATGGCTGATGCGAATGCTGCCCCGGCTACGGGTGTGCCGAGCAAGAGCAAGATAACTGCGTTGCTCCTGTGCATATTCCTCGGTGGTCTCGGTGTGCACCGGTTTTACGTGGGCAAGATCGGAACCGGTATCGTCTGGCTGCTGACCGGCGGCGTGTTCGGAATCGGTTGGCTGGTGGACATCATCATGATCGCCATCGGCAAGTTCAAGGACAAACAGGGAAACGTCCTGGCCTAGCTCGGAGCTTCCAATTCAGCTCGGCCGCTGCATTGTGCAGCGGCCGAGACGTTCCTGGGCGCGGAGCGGCTGCACCCGGGTCGGAGCACGGGAAGTCAATCTGTAGGTCACCTTGGGGAGCGTCCTGCAGATCGTAGCCAGAGTCGCCGCGAGAATCGGTCCGTATGTCGAGCCCAGAGTCACCAGGCACATAGCAGCCAGGGACACGCCGGAGGTTGCTTGCGGAACGACAGCGCGAGTCACGGGCAGAGTCGGTGAGCAAGTGGCCATCCATGTGGCAGCGAGAATCGGCCCGAGAGTCGCGATCCGAATGGCATTGAGGATGAAACCGCAAACCACCCTCCGCACCGCTCCCGGAACGACCCCCAGGGCGACTCGCAGGGAGACCCTAAACGCCAGGTATCCAGCACCTTAGCATCATTTCATCCCTCCGATTCGCGTGAGTCCTATTGGTATCACGCGGACACTCGTGGCTGTCGTGTGCCACGGCGGAGCGAGGGGCGCCACGCGGCTAGACGAACGCGCAGGGCGGTGACCGACGAAGCGTCAGTCGTGGTAGGAGTGGATTGACTTGAGATGGCAGGCTTCTAGAATCACGGACATGATGGATGCAATGGCCGGCAAGGTGTGCCTCGTAACCGGCGCGACCTCAGGCATCGGTAGGGCTGCCGCCAACGCTCTGGCGCAGCAGGGCGCTAGGGTTGTACTGCTCAGCCGTAGCCAGGACAAGTGCGCGCAGGTCGCCGCCGAGATCCATGCGGTCACCGGAAACCGGAATGTTGGATTCATCGCTGCCGACCTGTCGTCGCTCGCTGCGGTTCGGGTCGCGGCGGCGGAGTTCCGGCAGCGGTACTCGCGGCTCGATGTCCTCATCAACAACGCCGGCGTATCGCCCAGCCGTCGTCGGGAGTCGGTCGACGGCTTCGAATACACCTTTGCGCTCAATCACCTTGGGCACTTCCTGCTCACCAACCTACTGCTCGATTTCCTGGTTGCGTCCGCACCTTCGCGTGCGGTCGGAGTGTCCTCCAATATCTACAAACAGGCACGACTCGACCTCGAGGACCTACAGCTCCGGCGCGGTTTCTCGGCGATGAAGGCGTACGCGAACTCGAAGCTGGCCAACGTGCTTTTTACCTTGGAACTCGGGCGCCGGTTCAGTGGCAAGGGCACAACGGCAAACGTCATGACCCCGGGCCTGGCCAAGACCAACATCGGGCAGGAGGAGGGCTGGTTCTACGCCTTCAGCAAGAGGATGGCGGACTTCTTTGGCGGGAAGACGCCAGAGCAGGGCGCAGATACTCTCGTCTGGCTTGCCACAGCGCCTGAGGTCGCAGGCACAACCGGGCAGTACTTCCAGAACCGTCGTTCATTGCCTCTCTCAGGTGATGCTTCTGACCCGGAGCTGGCCGCTCGGCTGTGGCGCGTGAGTGAGAAACTCTGCGGACTGCGAAAGGAGGCCGCATGAGAGCAATGGTGTTGATACTGGCGATGGCAGTTCCAGCCGTTGCCGGAGTGAAGCAGTACGACCCGGAGACTTGGTTTGAGCAGGACCCAACCCCGATTCCCATCGGGGAAGGGCGAAGCTCGAAGTCCGAATACCGAATACCGGTAGACTCAATCGGGAATCCGCTCGACTACGCCGGCGCCCGCATCGGCTTGGATGTGCGGAACGTCGAACTCCCGCGCGGCTGGGAAGGCGGCTACCGCTACTGCTGCCGGTTCGATGTCATCGACCTTGTTGCGAGCCGGCCGCTCTTCATGAAGCAATGGGCTGAGAGTATCTCCAGCCTGGTTGTGGACGGGCAGCGATCGGCCGGTCCTGCTGGCGTGGCACCAACCGCGATTGGGATTCTCGCGTGGGACGATCTCTGGCGGCGGCCACATTCTCCGAGTGACACAAGCGTTTGGGTGTTCGTCGAGCAGCACCTCGGCGCATGGTTGTCGCCGGAGCACTTGCGGGCATTCGCTGCCTTGTACGATGCACTGGAGAAGGCAGACGGTCGCCTTCGTTGGGACAAACGCGGACTGACGGGTAAGGACAGCGCCTTCTTCCGTGCGAACCCGGGCTACTATCTTGCTCCTGACGGCAAACGACTGGCCGACCTCACCGGCAACACTGAAGATCAACTGGGCTTCATTGCCCGGGCCCGACGTTTCCCGTGCTACGAGCCGGTCACGCGCTTTGGGGGAATCGCGACCGCGGTTCGCACGTACGTCGCAGATGTTCAGCGCCTCGGCCCATCCGGTCTGTTGCGGCCCGGGGCCAAGGCCGACACGATCATCACGTTCGACAGCCCCATCGGTACGATTGTCGTGTCCGGGTTCGGCAATGATACGCTGCGCACCGACGCGGCTGTGGAGCTGGACCTGGGTGGAGATGACGTCTACTCAAACAACGCCGGGGCGACATCGTTTGACCGGCCGGTCAGCGTTTGCCTGGACCTTGCCGGCAACGACCGGTACGACGCGCAGACATCAAGCTATGTGCAGGGATTTGGGTTCATGGGCGTTGGGATGCTCGTTGACCTTGCCGGCAATGATGTGTACGAGGCCAAGCATTTCTCACAGGGCGCGGGAATCATGGGAGTCGGTGTGCTTTGGGACAAAGCGGGCAACGACTCGTTCAGCGCCCACGCATTCTGCCAGGGGGCCGGAATGTTCGGGCTCGGGATGACGCTCGACGATTCGGGCGACGACGTGTTCGACTGCGCCTCGAACGGGCAGGGCTCAGCCACCACGCTGGGTCTTGGCATCCTCTCTGACCTTGCAGGCAACGACAAGTATCGCCTCGCCTGCGATTCGACCAAGGACGCGATGGGTGGTCTCGCGGGCTACGGGCAGGGTGGGGCTCTGTCATTCCGCGCCTATCCTTGGGAGAAGAAGCTAGTCGCGTATGGTGGCGTCGGGATGCTCGTCGATGACAAGGGCAACGACGACTATGTGAGCAAGGGCTGGAATTGCCAGGGCGGCAGCTACATCATGTCCCTCGGCGTGCTCGTGGACAACGAAGGCAACGACCATTACGACTGCGGGACCGGGCAGGGTTCAGGCATTCACGTCACTAATGCCATCCTGATAGATAGGAAAGGCGATGACATGTACGAGGGTGGATTTCGCGCCGGCGGGTCGGGCAGCGACCGCTCGCCGGGGTTCCTGATTGACTACGAAGGGAACGATACCTACAAGTCTTCGACGTCTTCCTACGGCACAGCCTGCAAGCCGTTCGCCTACTCCCTGTTCATCGACTACCAGGGCGATGACAAGTACATCTGCGAGAAGCCGAAGGGGCCGGTGCTGATGAACGACTGGCACAGCTTCGGCGGGGTCTGGCCGGAGTCGGACCCGAACGCGTGGCCCTATGCCATTTGCCTCGACCTCGGCGGCAACGACGGCTATCAGGTTCGCAACCGAGCCAACAACTCCGAGACTCACAGCTTCGGCCACGGCATCTTTCTGGATATGGAATGGAAGGGCGGGGACGTGATAGGGAACGTCTCGCCGCCGTTCCCCGGATTCCGCATGACGCTTGCGCCCCCTCAGAGAGAAGAAGCCTACATGTATGAGCTAGAGGGCGGGAATCTGGGACGGTTTGGTGCCGTGGGTCGCATCCTCGCCGAAGACTGGAAGAAACGAGACGTGGTACTCCATCTGCTTCGGCTTAGAAGCGGAGGCAATCGGGATTACATGGAGTGCATTCACCACTGGATCCAACGCGGACCGACCGGTGGGAAGGTTAGTTTGAATGTCCCATCTTTGCTGTCATCAAACGACCCGGAGGTCAGGACGATCGTGGCCGATGATATCGGGTTGTGGAACATATCGAACGCTGAGGGTGCGCTGATTGAAGTCGCAGAGAAGGACAGTAGCGCACAAGTGCGCAGGTTCGCCCTGCGGTCACTCATCAGGCTTGAGTCGGCCAAGGCGCTTCCGTTGGCGTGGCGGCTTGCGGGCAACGACACATCCGAAGATGTGCGCAGGATGGCTGTCAGCCTGATTGGCAAGGTCAGGCCGAGCGGCGAGGTACTGCCGCTGCTGGCGAACGTGCTGGAAAACGACAAGGCATCATCAGTGCGATGCGCGGCAGCCGACGCCATCGGGAACATCGGCGAGCCCGCAGGAATTGAGCCGCTGCGCAAGGCCGTGCGGGACATGACCGAGGCCGCGAAAACGGGGACTGTACCGCGCGCTGAGCGCTCCGAGGGACTGTCCCCAGTTTTCGCAGGCTACACCGACTTCTATCTCCTGCGTGCCTGCGGCAAGGCACTCTGTGCTCTGTACCAGATTGAGGGCATTGACCTGCTCATCAAGTCAATGTCGTTCCCGTCAATCGACGCGTTCTACAACTACGACCGGAACGTGCCGAACTACATCTCGACCTATGCCGGCTTCGACCTGCCGGACTCGGAGCGCTACGTGCAGGCCAAGTGGCAGGCATGGTTCGACACGCACCGCGACAGCATCAACATCAAGTTCAACGCCGACGCGTACAAAGCGTGGACTACCCTGAGCGACTCGCTGCGCGATTTGCCGGATTCGGCCCAGATCGCACGCTACGAGGCGTTCCTGAAGCACTTCCCGTCTTACGACCGGGCCAGGAAGGAGCTTGCCGGCAAGCTCAACGGCATCGCCTGGAGTCTCGCGACCGCACCCAAGGGATCGAGGGGCAGTAGCCCGAAGCTCGCCTTGAAGCACGCCCTGCGCGCGGTCGAGCTGTCCGATGACCCGAACATCTGGGATACCGCTATTGAGGCGTATCTAGCCAACGGGATGAAGGCCGATGCCCTGCGGGCCTGCAAGGAGGCGCTGGCCAGGCATCCTAACGAGCAGATGCTGAAAGACAGGCTGGCGCAGTTGGAGAGGAAGTAGATGAGGCCGAAGTCAGAAGTCAGAAATCAGAAGGCAGAATGCAGAAGTCAAGATACAGGGCTGGCCGTCAAACCGAAGGAGTTGGTCGCGGAGATCAGGCGCGAGTTTGAGAAGGCGGCGGATGCGAAGTACCGCGAGTCAATCCAGCGGTTCTTCAAGGAGCCGATTGACTTCTACGGCGTGAGGACTCCGGAGGTGCGCAGGATTCACAGGGAGTACTTCGACAGGGTCAAGCATCTGCCCAAGAGCGAGATACTCGAGATATGCGAGCTGCTGCACAAAGGCACGAAGTACGAGGAGCATGGGATTGCGTTCAGTTGGGCGGGGAGGTTGGTCAAGAAGCTTGAGCCTTCCGACTTCGCCGTGCTCGAACGGTGGCTCAAGCTCTACGTCTCCAACTGGGCGGCGTGTGATACATTCTGCGGCGGGGCGGTCGGCGAGTTCCTGCTCAGGTTCCAGCAGTTCCTTCCATGCGTGCGCGCATGGGCCTCGTCGAAGAACCGTTGGCTGCGTCGGGCATCCGCGGTCGCGCTGATTCTCGCCGCCAAGCAGGAGAGATACCTGCACGAGGCATACGCGACCGCCGACATCCTGCTTCTGGACGAAGACGACATGGTGCAGAAGGGCTACGGTTGGTTGCTAAAGGAGATCGCCAACAAACGGCCGCAGGAGGTTTTCGACTTCGTCCTCGAGCGTAGGGACCGGATGCCGCGCACCGCGCTCCGCTATGCCATAGAGAAGATGCCGGCGGCCTGGAAGAAGCGGGCAATGGCCAAGTGAGGCTGAACCGAGAGGAGAGACAATGACAGGTGAGTTCGATGCAAGGGCTGTGAGTCTGGCCGGGCTGGTCGAGTATCAGTCTGGCTCCGTAGTCAGCCGCGAGGTCGTGAAGAAGCCGACCGGGACCGTGACCGTGTTCGCGTTCGACGCCGGTCAGGGCTTGTCTGAGCACACGGCGCCGTTCGACGCTTTGGTGTATCTGCTGGATGGTTGGGCTGAGATCACCATCGGCGGCAAGCCGGTCGTGGCGAAGGCCGGAGACATGGTCGTGATGCCGGCGAACGTACCCCACGCGCTCAAGGCGGTCGAACGCTACAAGATGCTGCTGGTGATGATAAGAAGCTGACCATGGTTGTGCTGAGTTCGTTGCTCCTACTTCTCTTGGTCCGGGCAGATCTGCCATTCGGAGATCCCGGCAGTCTTCCGGCGCCCGGAGGTCACTGCCGTTTCTACGCATCGGTCGGGACCGGGCTTGCATACAACGTGCCGCTGCCACTGGTCATCAGACAATCGGGCCACCCCGACCTGAGGCTGACTGCGCACCACGCCACCCGGCCGTTCTTCGAGGTGCCCTACTATGATGTGAAGGTCGGAGTCGCGCGCCGACAATGGGCCTGTGAGTTGGAGCTCATCCATCACAAGCTGTACCTCGTCAATCGACCGGTTGAAGTCGACACGTTCGAGATTACCCACGGCTACAACCCGATTCTGGTGAACGTGGTCCGTGATGCAGGAGTTGTGAGTCTGCGTGGCGGTGTCGGAATCCTGCTGGCTCACCCGCAGTCAACAGTCCGCGGGCTGCGATTCCCCGAGACCGGCGGGATTCTGGGGTGGTATGTCTCGGGGCCGGCGGCACAGGTCGGCCTCAGCAAGTCGTGGGAGTTGGGGCAACGCATCTCTGCTGGAGTCGAGGGCAAGTTGGTCGGCGCGTGGGCACGCGTTCCGATTGTCAACGGTAGTGCCGATGTGCCAAACCTGTCGCTGCACGGGTTGGCGTCAGTCGGCTGGCGGTTCTAGCTGAGCTTCTAGTTCACAACCAGGCGGGCGGTGGCAAAGCGGCCATCGGAGTCGAGACGCAGCAGGTAGACGCCGGCAGCAAAGGACGAAGTACGGAGTTCGAATGACGAAGTGCGGATTCCTGATGTCGAATGAAGGAGGCGGCCAGAAGCATCGAAGATGCGTAGCGTGGTGGAGCGGCCAGGTTGTCCAGTGGACCAGTGCAGGACCGTCGAGCCGCGGCAGGGGTTGGGGGAGACGGAGAAGGGTGAGGGGCAAGGGGTGAGGGACAAGGTGCGTGTGGAAATCGCGCCGGGGAAGTAGCCATCCGCGAGTTCGTGAAGGTAGAGGAGTTCCCTGCAGATGTTGTGCCGTTCCTGTTGCTCCGCAATCCACGTGGGCGGGTCAGCCACCGTGTAGGTCCTGTTTGCTGGGTTGGCTACTGAGTCGTTGACGCGGGTCCAGGCTGCGACGCCGGAACCACCGTGAGCGGCTGCAGTGGCACTGTCAATAAGTGCGATTGCGTGGTGGTTGTCAGGTATGCGGTCGGTGTAGTCTGTCTCGGTCTGGACGCGGAGGTAGGCTCCCGGGAAGTCGCGGATGAAGTTTCCGGCCTCGCGCTCGAGCCAGAATGCCTCTGAGTCGACGGGAACCGGCACGTGTCCGCCTGAGTCGCTGGAAGTCTGGTACCGGTCGGACGGACCCTCGAGGTCCATCAGGAATTTGACTCTGGGCTGACTGTGGCGGGCGGCCATGCCGGTTGCCATGACCACGCCATAACCGCGCGTGTAGATTCCGAGGTTCGCTGTGTCGACGTATGCTCGGGAGGCGACTTCGAGCACACACGCCCGAAGGCCATCCTGCTGAACGTGGCCGTTGTAGTCCTCGACGCCGCTGCTCAGACCCCGGCCGTCAGCATCGAAGTGAAGCACCGCGAAGCCGTCGGACGCGGCCTGGTCGGCCAGGCCGTTCTGGTCCATTACGGTACCGGCGCCGTTCTCTCTCGGGATCAGCACGACGGCGGGCACCTTGCGGTCGGGTCCGGCGTACGCCGGCCTATGGATGTGTACGTACAGGCTGCAGCCTGAGGTCGGGTTGGTGACCCAGAGTGTTTCGACGACGACAGCGGACGACGCCGGCGGGTACTGCCACACAGTGGCGCCTGACGAGTCGACCTCGACCACCCGTGCCCCGGCGGAGATGAGCGTTGTTCCGGTCGGCAGGCGCGTCGCCATGTACGGAAGGGAGATGCCGGAGGAGAACGTCCACACGGTGGCTCCGGCCGAGTCGACCTCAATCACCCGGTTGTGGCGGCTGTCCGCTATCAACGTGTTTCCGTTAGGAAGGCGTTCGGCGCAGCGGGCCCAGTCCAGACCATTCGCGTACTGCCAGCGTATCGCGCCGGCCGAGTCCACTTCGATTACTTGATCCATCTCCGAGTTGCATATCAGGGTGTTGCCGTTTGCCAACCGGCTGCCGTTGTGCGGGCCTACAAGGGCTGAGTAGCTCCACACCACGTTGCGGGCCGAGTCTACCTCAATCACTCGGTCTGCGTCACGGACGGTGATGAGGGTGTTGCCGTTGGCGAGCCGGAAGGCCTCGTTCGGGTAGTCCAGTCCCGACCGCATCTCCCAGATCACATCGCCCCGGGCATCTACCTCGAGGACGCGGTTGCTGTCCGTGGCGCTGATGAGCGTGTTCCCGCCGGCAGTGCGGCGGGCGGTATGCGCCCACTGGATGTCGGAGCGGACATAGGCCCACACCAGGCGTCCGGTGCTGTCGACCTCGATGACTCTCGCATTCGGCTGCGACATCGAGCCGGACTCGGTGATGAGTGTGTTACCGTTGGACAGCCTCTCGATACCGCTGGGAAGCGTCATCGGCACCGACGCAAACAGGGCTGCGAAGAGGCTAAGAACTGTGAACGCTAGGTACGAAACTCCAAATCGCACAAATGTCTCCTTGTCCATTGCCTTGCTTTCAGAAGGACAAACCTCAACCTGCACGTGCCGGCAGCCTGCCGCAACTCAAGCAACTTTCCTTCAGAGAAGCGAGATCACCGACGGGGCCGCTCTCGACCTGCCGTATGCCGGGTTTCCGAACATTTGATTGTAGCTCCCGGGCATCAGGTGTCAACTGAGTTGCGGTTTGCAGACCCAACAAGCCCGACCGCTGTCTAGAGCGAGTACAGGTCGGTACGCCGGTCGAGGAAGAGGTCGTTGCGGGGCGTGACCTTCTTGTCCAGGGCTTCTAGCGGGTCGATGTCGACAAAGATAAGCTCTTCCGAGTCCGGGCCAGCGCGGACGAGCAGTCTGCCGTCCGGCGCGACAATCTGGCTTCGGCCGTTGAAGGTCAGCGTCTTCTCACCGAGGGTTTCTGAGCCGGTTCGGTTTGCGAGTATCCAGAAGACGCGGTTTTCAACTGCCCTTGTGATTGAGTTCGTGTGGGCGTATTCGAGCACGAGGTTGGATGGGTGGCAGATGATCTGAGCGCCGCGCAGGGCCAGTGAGCGGGCAGCCTCGGGGAAGAAGTGGTCGAAACAGACGAGCATGCCCACCTTCGTGGAAGTCCGAAGTCCGAATTCCGAATGACGAATGACGGGCGGGAGATCGAACACCGGAAAGGGTGAGTCGCCCCGGTCGAACAGGTTCTTCTCGTCGACAAAGAGGTGGGCCTTGTGGTAGGAGTGGAACTGGCTTTGAGGCGTGACCATCACTGCGGCGTTGAAGATAAGGGAGCCAGCAGTCTCAGGCATGCCCCAAACTATGGCGGCGTGCGTGTCCTGGCTGAGCCTGGCCATGGCCTTGCAGGTCGGGCCGTCCGGCACTGGTTCACTGAGCCGGGCGACGTCCGAACGCGATGCAAAGAGGTATCCTGTGGTGCACAGCTCGGGCAGGACTATGAGGTCGGCGCGGACTCCGGACAGCGCCCGCGCGATACGGTCGGCATTCGCCTTGACAGCACCCGGTTCCGGAGTGAACTGCAGCAGGCCGACGCGCATAGGTCAGGTGCGGGGTCTGAAACCCTCGCCGAGGACTTCGTAGACGTCGGTGATGATGACGAAGGCGCGAGGGTCCACTTCGCGTACTATCTCGCGAGCGCGTGAGACTTCGCGCTTGGCCATCACCGAGAAGACCATGTTCTTCTGTTCCTGGCTGTATGCGCCGGTTGCGTTGAGCACCGTCGCACCCCGGTTCATCCTGGTGGTGATTGCCTGGGCGATGGCATCCGATGAATCCGAGATAACAAACAGGGCGCGAGTGTAGCTCAGACCCTCAAGCACTATATCGATGGATCGAGTTGACAGGTACAGGTTCAGGTAGCCGTAGAGCGCCGACTCGAACTGGCCGAAGCAGAGGCCGGCGGCAGTGATGACTACGAAGTCAACGACCAGGATGCTGGTGCCGGTCGAGAAGTTGGTGTAGCGATGCAGCACCTGGCCGACGATGTCCGAACCCCCGGTCGAGCCGCCACCACGGAAGACCAGGCCGAGCCCGGCACCGAGGAGTATGCCGCCGAAGATGCATGCCAGAATCTGGTTGTCGGTCGCCGAGCCGAAGTGAAAGATGTAGGTGAACCCGTCAATCATCAGGGACGAGACTGCGACGCCGACCATGGATTTGACGCCGTAGGTGCGGCCAAGCGTCCTGATGCCGACTACGAAAAGCGGGATGTTGATTACGAGAATCGTCAGTCCCACCGGCGTGGCAAAGAAGTAGTTGAGGATCATGGCGACGCCGCCGGCGCCGCCCGGCACGATGCGATGCGGGATCAGGAACAGGTTGTAGGCCAGCGCGACGACGGCAGAGCCGACTACGATGTAGACTCCCTGCCCGAACTCTCGGAGGAATCGTCTCTTCACCGGCAGAGTGTAGCCCGGGTCAGGCATAGGGTCAACCCGGATGAACGGCAGCAGCGGCTTTGTCGTCCGCGAGTCGGCTGTGCGCGGTTGTCGCGTTGACCATAGCTTCATGTCTTCGTATAATCGGATAGTGAAGGCCATCGCTACGAACCGCAAGGCACTCCGCAACTACGAGGTATTCGAGAAGCTTGAGGCCGGGATCGAGCTCTTCGGAACCGAGGTGAAGTCACTTCGGGCAGGCACCGTCTCTCTCGACGAAGGCTACGCCGCAGTCGAGGGGGGGCAGGCGTTCCTGGTCGGGGTTACGATCGCACCCTACGCGCAAGGTAACATCTTCAACCGCGATCCGAAGCGGCGACGCCGGCTGCTGCTGCACCGGGAGGAGATACAGCGGCTGTTCGGCCGCACGACCCTGCGGGGCTACACGCTGATACCTCTGAGCATCTACTTCAACGACCGTGGCGTCGCCAAGGTTGAACTGGCCCTCTGTCGGGGCCGAAAGCAGTACGACCGGCGGGAGGAGTTGCGACAGAAGGCCGAGGACTGGGACGAACGGCCGGAGAGAGTGCGGGTTCGGTGAGGCGCAGGCGGCACCCGGCACTTGTGGCGGGCGCGCTGGTCCTCGTCGCAGTCGCGCTGCTGCATGCCCGCACGGTTGACATTGCCGGCGCGCGCATCGAGACCCGTACTCTGGGCAAGGTGGAGTGCGTCCCGCTATCCGCGGTGGCGGCGGTTCTCAATGGCCGGTTCTGGCACGTGGCCGACCGGTTCGTGATGCTGCTGCCCGGTGATTCGACCAAGCCGGGACCTGAGTACGTCCTCCGTGCCGACAGCATCCATGCAGTGTGTGACGGCCGCCGCATCGAGCTACCCGCCGCGCCGCTGATCGACGGCGACCGATTGTACCTGCCGGTAGTGACGCTGGCCGACCTGTTTCCCAGCACACGAGTGCCGGAACTGCAGAGCCTGGAAACGGCACGCCAAGGCGATACTGTCGTGTTCACTTTCCGGGGCAAGTGCGGCCCGGGTGAGAAGTTGACGGCCTTCGGGGATTCGAGGTCGAGCCTTGAGTACCGGTTGGTAGTCAGCGCACGGCGAGCCCCCGAGTTTGGACCGCAGGTTGCCATTCTCTCCCTGACTCCGCCCGGAATCCTGAGGTCAGTGACGCTCGACAGCGGAACCGGGACGGCATTGAGTCTCAGTTTCAGGCAGCCGGCGGCACAGCGACTGAACATCCAGTCCGACCGCGTGCAACTGCACGTGTGGCCGCTGCCGGAGCGGATCATCAAGCGGATCGTGCTTGACCCGGGTCATGGCGGGGAGGACCCGGGCGCGGTAGGTCGGCGCGGCACGCGTGAGAAGATCGTCGTCATCGACATCGTCCGGCGACTGAAGAAGAAACTGGAGAAGCAGGGCTTCGAGGTGATCCTGACCCGGGATTCGGACAAGCTCGTCTCCCTCACCGACCGCGCCAAGACCGGGAACGGCCGCCGGGCAGACCTTTTCGTCAGCATACACGCGAACTCCTCACCGAACCGCGCGGCCTGCGGGTTGGAAACCTACTTCCTCTCCGAGGCCAAGACCGATTGGGAAAGGGCGGTGGCCGCAAGGGAGAACGCTTCCTTCCAGACCGGTGATTCCAGCAACGCGCTCAACGCCGCCGGCGACGTTGGGCTGATTCTGGCCGACCTGGCCCAGAACGAGTACCTGGTCGAATCCTCCGAGCTGGCCGCTCGAATCCAGGAGAAGGCGGTTCCCTACGTACGCATCAAGGATCGCGGCGTGCGGCAGGCGAACTTCTACGTACTGCGTAACAACTTCATGCCCGCCGTGCTGGTCGAAGTCGGATTCTTGAGCAACAAGAGCGAGGAGAAGTTGCTGCGGCAGTTCGACCATCGCGAGCGGCTGGCCGAGGGCATCAGCCGTGGCATTGCTGAGTTCGCGAAGCTCTACAACCCGAAGCCAAGCGGAGCGACCTCTGGAGGCAAAGATAAGAAACCGAACCCGTCCAAATCCTGACGCCGGCGCCCCAATCGGCGTCTTCGACTCCGGCATCGGCGGCCTGACCGTGGTGCGTGCGCTCCGCCGTCGCCTGCCCGGTGAGAGTATTGTCTACTTCGGGGACCCGGCGCGGTCTCCCTACGGCACCAAATCGGCCGACACCATCCTGCGGTTCGCGGTCGAAGACGCCGGCTTCCTGCTCAGTCGAGGAGTGAAGCTGGTCATCGTTGCCTGTCACTCGGCTTCGTCGTCGGCGCTGCCGGAACTCGAGCGACGTTTGCCCGTGCCGGTGCTGGGCGTAGTTGAGCCCGGAGCGCGGGCGGCCGTGCGGGCCACGAAGTCGAACCGCATCGCCGTCATCGGCACGAGCGCCACCATCGCTTCCGGTGCCTATGAACGGGCAATACGACGACTGAGAAGGAAGGTCGAGATCATTGCCAAGCCGACTCCGCTGTTCGTGCCCCTGGTCGAGGAGGGCTGGTTGGACAACGACATCGCGGAAGCAGTGGCCCGGCGCTATCTCGCCGGGCTGGCCGAGGAGGGCGTGGATACCTTGCTGTTGGGCTGCACGCACTTCCCGCTTCTGGCTCGGGTCATCGGGCGCGTCCTCGGTCCGGGGGTAGCGCTCGTGGATTCAGCCGAGCAGACGGCGGCGACGGCCGAGGAGCTTCTGGCAGGGCAGCGGCTGCTTAACTCGGGTGGGGCGGTCAGACATCGCTTCTATCTGTCTGACCTGGCGCCCAGTTTCCAGACCGTGGGCGAGCGATTCCTCGGCGAACAGATGGGAGACGTCGTACGCGCATCGGTCGGCGATGTCCCCGAGGCCCGGGTTTCAAGAAGCCGGCCTCCAGTCCCTCGCCGCGTTCGGCGTACCTCAAGGGTGAAGCGATGACGCGCGACGACGGGCGGAGGCCGGACGAACTGCGGCCGGTCACTCTGGAACTCGGATGTCTCAAGTATGCCGAGGGATCGTGCATGGCAACGGCCGGAAACACCCGCGTGTTGTGCGCGGCCTCAATCGAACGGCGAGTTCCTCCATTCCTGGTTGGCAGCGGTCAAGGCTGGGTGACCGCTGAGTACGGACTGCTGCCGCGGTCCACGAACCAGCGGACGCCGCGCGAAACCGAACGGCCGCGGAGCCGCAGCCAGGAGATCAAGCGCTTCCTGGGGCGGTCTCTGCGTGCGGTCTGTGACCTCTCGGCACTGGGTGAGCAGCAGGTCATAGTCGATTGCGATGTCATACAGGCGGATGGGGGTACGCGCACGCTGGCGCTGACCGGCGGTTTCTGCGCACTGGCGCAGGCGGTTGAGAGCATGCGCGGGCGGGGCTGCCCGGGGCGCAATCCACTTATCGAGCCCGTTGCCGCCATCAGTGTCGGTATCGTCGAGGGCGAGGTGCTGCTTGACCTTGCCTATTCCGAGGATTCACGCGCCGACACGGACATGAATCTGGTTATGACCGAAAGCGGCCGGATTGTCGAGGTCCAGGCTACCGCCGAGCACGTGCCGTTCCGGTTCGACGAGTTCAACCGTATGTACGGACTCGCAGCCAGGGCAATAGGCGAGCTGATTCATCTGCAGCATGCCAGCCTCAAGACAACCGGTGGTTGAAGACCTGCTCGAGTCCGACGACGAGAGTGCGCCCCGCGCGACCAGGCGATTCCAGCGTACGGCGTCTGAGCGGCTCTGGGGCAAGCGGCTGGACCAGTACCTGATCCAGTCCGGTCTCGGAGTTTCCCGGACCCGGGCCGCACAACTCATCGACAACGGTAAGGTGCTCGTCAACGACCGGCCGTCCAAGCCGAGCTACCGCGTGAAGCCCGGCGACGAGATCACTGCGTCGTTCGAACCCGAGCCCGAGATAACGCTCGAACCCCAGAAGATGGACCTCAACATCGTCTACGAGGACGAAGATGTTCTCATTCTGGACAAGCCGGCCGGCATTGTCGTGCACCCGGCGCGAGGTAACCGGGACCGAACCCTGGTCAACGCGCTGCTCTACCATTGTAAGAGCCTGCCCCTGCGCCAGGACTCGCTCATCCGTCCGGGCGTGGTGCACCGGCTCGACAAGCACACAACCGGGCTCTTGATGTTCGCCAAGAATGACGAGGCGCTCCGGAGTCTCGGATACCAGATTGAACACAGGACGGTGGTACGGGAGTACGCATGCTTCGCCTGGGGAGATTTCGAGGCAGACGAAGGAACGGTCGACGCGCCCATCGGCCGGCACGCAATCGACCGCACCCGGATGGCGGTTACTCCCTTCGCCGCCCGCACCGCGGTCACGAACTACGAGGTGTTCCGGCGCTACGACGTCTGCACCTACCTGAGGATCCGGCTCAAGACCGGCCGGACCCACCAGATACGCGTCCATATGCAGCACATCGGCCATCCGGTCGTGGGCGACCCCGAGTACGGCGGCCGCAGCACAGCGGTCGTTACCGAACGTGACCACATGCCATGGTACCGGGACATGCTGACGCTAATGAAGCGCCAGGCCCTCCACGCTGCCCGGCTCGGTTTCAACCACCCCCGTACCCGTAAGTACATCGAGTTCTCCTCTTCACTGCCGGAAGACATGGAGCGGCTGCTCATGTACCTGGAAGGCCTACCCAGGGTCAAGTAGAGGTCGGGGCGCTTGACTCAGCAGAGCCAAGGGATAGGATTGACGTGATGAGCGTGCGCCGGCAAGGAAGCTCGAAGCTCCGGATTCACGGCTCTTGGCTGGCGGCGTGCGGCTGGTGCCTGCTGCTCGCCTGCGTTACCGAAGACCTCGGGCCGATGCCGGCGTTTGACGTGCCCCAATGGAGGGATGGCGAAATCTCCCGCTACGTCGTCACCCGCAACGACTCGGCTCTCTACCGCTCGGCTGTCACCCTCGAGTTCGATGAGGAGATGAACGACGGCGGTCAGGGGGACAGTGTCAGATTGGTTCCCACCCTGGTTGTAACGAACGTGATCCAGCCGCTGCCCGATGCCGAGTGGTTTTTCGATTCGGTTCACGTGGTCTTCCGCCGCGACAACCTCTCACCCCTCAGGACCTATCGGGCCATGCAGACGGATATATCGGAGTTCGAACTCACCGCCCGCTTCTCTCGCGGCAGGGTGCAGATCGAGAAACAGACTATCGACGGGGCGACAGAGGAGCTACTGCGCCTGCCCGGCCGTTTCCATTCATACGACATGGTGCAGACCTGGCTCCGCGCCGTCCCGCTGGTTTCCGGAACGTCGTTCCGTGACAATCTCGTAGTTCCGTTCGAATTCAGGACGGTGCCGGTCAAATTCCTCGTACTCGGGACCAAGCTCATACCGACCAACGTCGGCGACATCATGTGTCGGGAAATCGTCCTGATACTTCCCACCCGGGAGGTCAGGTTCTGGTACGAGCTTGCCCAGCCGCACCGCTTCGTCGGCCTCAACGATATCCAGAACAACACCAAGATGGTGCTCGAGAGTTACCGGGCCGGCCACGCGGATACACTGCCGCCCGTGCCCTGACCGGTGGCAACCGGAGCCGTCGTGCCCATCCACCTTCAGCACCGTACCGCAAACGCCGGCCTGCAGGTGCGCCTGGCCGGGTGAAACCGAAGGGAATGGCCTGTGCCGAGAAGTGAACGCGACGCACTCGGCGAGCTTGTGCTCCCGGACGGTGCGTACTACGGCGTCCAGACCGCCAGGGCGCTGGTGAACTTCCCGGTCGGCGGGTTCAGGACCTCTCCGGATATGATCCGCGCCTACGTCCTTGTCAAGAAGGCGGCGGCGATGGCGAACGTGGAGTTGGGGGCGCTGGACAAGGGAAAGGGCAAGTTGATATCGCGCGCAGCCGATGAGATACTGGCGGGCGGGCTGGCCGAGCAGTTCCTTGTCGATGCATTCCAGGCCGGGGCCGGCACCTCGACCAACATGAACGTGAACGAGGTGATGGCGAATCGCGCGCTGGAGCTTGCGGGCCGCCCCAAAGGAGACTACGCGTTCATCGGGCCCAACGACCACGTGAACATGTCGCAGTCGTCCAATGATACATTTCCGACCGCCTGTCACCTGGCGGTTATCTTCGCAGCTGACCGGCTGCTTCCATCCCTCTCCGCGCTCGCCGCGGCACTTGAGGAGAAGAGCCGGGAATTCGCAACGGTCCAGAAGCCCGGAAGAACACACCTGATGGACGCACTGCCCCTCAAACTGGGCGACGAGTTCAGGGCGTGGGCGACCGCTTTGCGACGAGCGGGCGAGAGGGTCGCGCAGAGGAAGCAGGATCTCTACGAGGTCGCGATCGGCGGGACCGCGGTCGGTACGGGTGCGAATGTGCCGGCCGGGTTCAGGTCGCTCGTTGTGGCAAAGCTGTCGGACTTGGCCGGGCTGGCGCTTGCCCCGGCCCGCGACAGCTTCGAGGCGCTGCAAAGCCGGGCACAACTGGCGGCGTTCTCCGGTTCGCTCCGTGAACTGGCGCAGGAGTTGGGAACTCTTGCGAACAACCTGAGGCTGCTGGGTTCCGGACCTGTTGCGGGACTGGGTGAGATCCTGCTCCCGGCGGTTCAGCCCGGATCCTCGATCATGCCGGGCAAGGTCAACCCGTCGCTGTGCGAGTGCCTCAACATGATCTGTTTCCAGGTTATCGGTAACGACCTGGCAGTTTCGCTCGCAGCCCAGGCCGGGCAACTGGAGCTCAATGTCTTCGCCCCGGTGATGGTGCACAACATCCTCGGTTCGCTCAGCCTGCTCGGCCACTTCCTGCCGGTCTTCACGGAACGGTGCGTGGCCGGCATCAGGGCCGACGAGCCGCGATGCCGTGCATACCTCGACCTGAATCCCGCGTTGGCCACACTGCTCGCTCCCCGGATCGGGTACCTCGCCGCCGCCGCACTGGCCAAGGAGGCGTTGGAGAAACACGAGTCGGTGCGGCAACTGACCCTCGACAAGGGAATCGTCAGCCCGGAAGAGGCAGACAAGCTGTTCGGGCCCGGGACGGAGTCCAAGTGACCCGTCGCTTCCGTCCGGCTTGACACCGTGTGGGGCTGGGTGCTAGATTCTTGAGTATGAAAGGAGCAACAATGGCGAGAATTGCAGTGTTCGTGTCCGCACTGCTTGCGTGCACTTCGATCGGCTCGGCCGACTGGGTCGCAATCGGGCCGGACGGCGGCAACATCGTCGCGCTCGGACTTGACCCGCAGCAGCCCGCGACCCTGTACGCACTGCCGTACGAGTACCCGGACGGCCCGCGTGTGTTCAAGACAACGAGCGGCGGTGCCGCCTGGACCACCGTGGGCCTGCTGCCGGACTACAGCGTCAACATGCTGCTCGTGGACCCCCACCGGTCTGACTACCTTTACGGGAAGACTGCCAATGCGGTCTGGCGTTCGACCGACGGCGGAGCCGCGTGGAACAGCTACTCCCTGCCTACGTACGCAACGAACATGGCTGCAGACCCGTTCGTTCCGGGCCGTCTCTTCGCAAGCGGCTACAACTACTCAAGCTACTATACTCCCGCCGTCATCGTCTCCACCGACTACGGTCAGTCCTGGAGCGTGACGCAAGTGGATTCCGACACCGGATTCGCGTACTGCGTCGAGTTCGACCCGGTCGATAGCGGCACCGCCTACCTTGGGTGCATGTACGGACTGGTCTTCAAGACCACCGATGGTGGCGCCACCTGGGATTCTGCCTGCGCCGGACTGCCGGCCAGCGCTTCCATCGACGCTATCGGCGTGAACCCGGGGAACCCCGACATCCTACTGGCCGCAGCCAGCAGCGGCGTCTACCGTTCCACTGATGCCGGGGCATCCTGGACCGGCGTCGCCGGCATCGCCATCGGCTTCGACCTCGTTCTCTCTCCGGCCAATCCCGCCCTTGCCTACTGCCTCGGCTACGATACGGCGCCCTGCCTTTTCGTGTCTACCGACTCGGGCGCGACCTGGGTCTTTCAGCCCGGCAACGTGCAGCAGAGCAAGGGCGGCAGCCTGATCATCGACCCGGCGGACGCCGATGTAGTCTACTCGCCGGGAGCGATGGGTGTCATCAAGACCGCAGATCGCGGAGCCCAGTGGGCGCCGGCGAACACCGGCATCCGGATCGCAACGATCCCGGCCATCAGTTCGGGGCAGTGGGATCCGCAGCCAGTCTATGTCGAGGCGTCGGAGAACGCCGTGTTTCAGTCCCAGGACGCCGGCGGAACCTGGGCCCGCTGTGAGGATTTCCTCTCCTGCGGCGCCATCTGCGGCATCGGGCTCGCGCCCGGGTCCATGGGCGACATAGTCTGGGCACTCGAAGGCTCGGGCTGAGGGCAGTCCGAGCTCTTCGTGAGCACAGACGGCGGGACCGTCTGGACACAGATGGACTCCTACTACGACGACGGAGGCTGCTGCGTTGTGCACCCGGACTCGACTGACTTGATCATCACGGGAGGCAGGGGACCGCTCACTCAGACGAACTGGTCATTCGTGGTGTCTCGCTCGCGTGACGGCGGCAGAACCTGGACACGCACGAATCCGGAGCCCTCCTCGGCCGGTTTCTGCTGGGCGCTGGCAATCGCACCTTCGCAGCCGAACGTGGTCTACGCGGGCGGCGTGATTGCGGGCGCGGCCGCGGTGTACCGTTCGACCGACTTCGGTTCCAGTTGGTCAAAGACCGCTACTGCGCCGACCGACACGGTCCTTTCGCTTGAGATCCACCCGACCGACGCAGCCCGGGTGATTGCGGCTACGCCCGACGGAGCGTTCCAGACCACCAACTCGGGTGCGACCTGGACGAACCTGCACGGCGGCAATATCCGGGTCGTCCTCCAGTATCCGGGCAGCCCGGATACGCTGCTTGCCGGCGGCGCAGCCGGCGTGTCGATCTCAACCAACGGTGGAAGCAATTGGAATCCGCTCAACGCCGGTTTGGACAGCCGCGCGGTGCTCGCGCTCAACTTCATCGAGCACGATGGCGCGTACCTGATCGCCGGTACGAAGGGCGGCGCCTGCTACGCCTGGCAGTTCGAGGCGGGAATCACGGAGCGACCGGGGACCGGAGACGGAAGACGGAGGGCAGACGTCCTGGAGGTATGGCCCAATCCGTTCATTTCGTGTTGCCGGGTTGTTGGACACGAGCGTGACGAGTTTGCCGTCTTCGATCACTCGGGTCGACACATTGAAACGGCGAAGGGTGACCGGATTGGCGCTGGGCTCGCGGCCGGAGTCTACTTCCTGCGGACAGCGCAAGCACAAGCTCAAGCGCAAGCACCAGTGCGCGTGGTGAAGACGAGATAGCAGCAGTCGGCTGCAAACGAGTCGGGGCAGGCACGCGCCTGCCCCTCTTCTTGGCAAACGACGTCGGAGGGGCGGCGCAGATGCCGTTCCTCGGTTTCATCCCGAGCCGGCCGCATCAGCCAACACCTCAGTCCTGAGTTCTTCAGGGCGACGAGTACGCTTGACTTGGCAGAGGTCGATACTATGCTCACTTCTTCTCCAATGAGTGGCGAGACCAAGCCCCCTGACAAGCTGCAGCAACTGCGTGACCGCATAGCTTCGGCCACGACTCCGGCTGAGCGCGTGGTGGCCACGATGGAACTGGCCGAGGGAATCTGGCTCAAGGATCCGGTTGCGGTCAGGCCGCTGCTGGAACAGGTGGTAGCTGAAGCCGAGGCCGTCGGCAGAATCAAGGACAAGGGCCGGGCGGCCTACATGCTCGGCGAACTTGCGCGGCGCGCGGGCGATCTCGATGCCGCGTCGCGCCATGCCGAGACGGTGTTCACGGTGGCGAATGCAACCGGCGACCTTCGGACTCGTGCGTACTGGCTCTATCTAGTCGGGACGATGAACACGGAGCGGGGTGAGCTTCAGTCCGCACTTGAGTGTTTCCAGGAGTATCTGGAGACCTTCCGGCAGATCGGGTCCAAGAAGGGTGAGTCCTTGGCACTGAACGAACTCGCATGCGTCCATGCTCTGCAGGGAGCTCTTGGCAAGGCACTTGAGTGCTACCGGCAATGTCTGGCAGCAAGTACCAGAGCCGGAGACGCGCATGGCCGGGCAACGAGTCTGTACAACATCGGCTGGACCCTTGCCGCCATGGGCCGCTGGACCGAGGCAACCGAGGACTTCTATCGGTCAATCTCGCTGTGCGAGGAGCACGGGTTCTCTGACCCGCTGGCGGCGGCTCGAAACGCGCTCGGTGAGCTCTCACTCAAGCGGTCTGAGTACGACCACGCTGTGCTCATGTTCCGCGCGGTGATCGAAGCAGAGCGGCAACACCGGCGAGCCGGAGGCGTGTACCGAGAGGCTCTCACGAATCTGGGTTGGACTCACTTCCGTAAGGGAGACCTCGCTCGGGCAGAGGACGTCCTGAGCGAAGCCGCTCGGTTGTGCGAGGAGCCCGGAGACCGCCGCATGCTGGCGACCGCATGCTGCCGCCGGTCCGAGGTGGCGCTGGCTCGGGGCCGACTCGATGCAGCCTGGGAATTGCTGGTTCAGGCTATGCATCACTCGACCGACCTGCGTCTACCAACAGAAAAGGGCGAGACACTCCGCGTTCAGGCGCTTCTTACCTCGGCCCGTGGCGACCCGGCCCAAGCCCTTGATTTCTTCAGCCGGTCCGAAGCCGTGCTGGGGCCGCTCGGCGATACGTTCGAGCTCGCCATCGCACGGCTGCAGCATGGCCGAGAACTCATCGAAGTGAATCGGCCGGAAGAGGCCCGACCCCTGCTTCAGGCCGCGGCTCAGACGTTCCGCCGACTCGCCGTTGTAGCCGAGGCAGAAGAGGCAACCATGCTGCTCTACCGGCTTGAGATGGACACCGACCGCAATGCCGCTCTGCTCCAGGGGCTGCTCAGCATCACCGCCCTGGAGCTGGTGCCCGAGCAGTTTGTCGAGCGTGCCCTGGCGATGCTCTGTGACAACCTCCGATTTGAGCAGGGCGTGGTGCTGGCCGGCGGCCGGCCGGTGGCATTGCGCGGCAATCCGAGCTCGCCTGAGTTGGCGGGCCGAGTGACCTTGACGCAGACCGACCTGTCAATGACACTTCCGGTGAAGATGGAGGGACGTGAAGTCGGTCTTGTCTGGCTCAAACGGGCAGTCTCTCTGACGACGCGTGTCAGCCCCGAGGTCCTTGAGGTTGTGTCCCAGACACTCGCGCCCGCGCTTGCGAGGCTGAGAGAACTCGGGACAATCGAAGCCGACTGCGAACCTGAGCTCTCCGCGCTGCGGTTCCGCGGAGTGGTGGGCCGGAACCGCGAGGTGCGCGACCTGCTCGGCATCGTGGCGCGTTTGGCCGACGCTCCGGTTCCGGTGCTGATACGCGGCGAGAGCGGCACCGGCAAGGAACTCATAGCCCGCGCACTGCATGAATCGGGTCCTCGCGCCGACCATCCCTTTGTCACGGTCAACTGCGCAGCAGTTCCGGAAGCCCTGCTTGAGGCCGAGTTCTTCGGGGTCGAGGCGGGTGCGGCAACCGGCGTTGTAGCGCGGCCGGGCAAGTTCGAACAGGCGGGAAGAGGGACCATTTTCCTTGACGAAGTCGGGGACATGAGCCCTGCGCTCCAGGCCAAACTGCTGCGCGTCATCGAGGACAAGACGGTCACGCGAGTCGGTGGGACCGCCGAACGGCCGGTCGGCGCACGAATTGTCGCTGCGACGAACATGGACCTTGACCTGCGCGAGCGCGAGGGGTTGTTCCGACGCGACCTGCTGTACCGCCTCAATACGGTTCAGCTTGTCCTGCCGCCGCTGCGTCGTCGGCAAGAGGACATTCCAGTTCTGACCAGGTATTTCATCGCCCGCGCAGCTCAGGAATACGATCGACGGACCCACGGCGCAAGCGACGATGTCCTGTCTTTGTTTGCCCGTTTCGACTGGCCCGGCAACATCAGGCAACTCCAGCACGTTGTCGCACGGGCAGTGTTACTTGCCGATGGTGACATGCTCCAGGTCACGGACCTTCCGCTTGACCTGAGGCAGTGTGACGCCGTTCCAGACACGCAGTCGCGAGAGAGCTTGCGCAGCCGCGTGCGTGCCAAGTCGGACGAAGCGGAGAGGGCCCTGCTTGTCGAAGCCTTGAGGCAGGCAAAGGGGAACACCTTGGAGGCCATCAAGCTCACGGGCTTCAGCCGCAGGCACTTCTTTCGTCTGCTCCACAAACACAACCTGAACCGCAACAGCGACTGACGTCAGCGGCGGGTAGTCCTGACTCACTAGTAGCCTAGGCAAGACAGTCCTTCGATCTTGAGGAGTGCCAAGAGACGGCACCAAGTGGGCATTCATGGCACTCCCGTCGCAGTCCATTGAAGGTAAATCACTTGCCTGCATCTCGGGTCGTCCTTCGTTGGGCGCAGAATGGCACCCGTGCCTTCCTCTCTCTAGGTCCAGGACCAAGCAACTAGCTAGTCCGCCGTAGCTTACGCTGCGTGCCCCTAGCCGGCATGTTTCGTGTCTAGGTGTCAGCGTGATGTCGATACAAACCAGGGATTTCGGCGATGTGGCCGCGAGGGCGCGAGAGCTCGGTTGCCAAGTTCCGGTCGGAATCGCTCTGCTTCCCGGTAACTTCGCCACGGCGGCCCACGCCGGCGGATTCTGCTATCACGCGGCCGTGCCGCTTGTGCGTTCGGCTTGGCAGCGCATCGGTTTCGAAGACGAAGGTCCCGCCGCGCGGGACACGTCCGGCGAAAATGGGGACTGTACCGCAGCACATCCGATGGGCTGCTCCGAGGGACTGCCCCCTTTTTCGCGGCCCCAGGCCGAGCGGTCGGATCACGTCACCAGCGAGAGCACCAAAGCCGAGTCACGTATGAGTGATTCGGGGTTGGCGACCAGTTCTGGAATCCGGACCCCAATCCCTAGCCCCCAACCCCCAGCCCCTTTTCCCTGCGATGTTCCACTCGTGGTCTTCTTCGGCGCCAGTCTGCTCGGCGACCAGCCGTGGCGCGTAACAGTCGCGCTCGGGTTGGTTTCGTCGGTGCTCGCGTCTCAGGCTCGCCGCACAGGCGAGAGGGGTGTTCGACTGGATGTCGTAGTGGAGCGGCCGCGCGATCGCGGCTACGCCTGCATCGAGTACAGGGGCGATGCGTTCGGGGTCGTCCCACTGGTCAGAGATGTACGGCGAGTCTGGACCGGCGAATGAGCCGAGCAGCCAGGCCTTCGGTTTGTGCCCGCGTCCCGGGAATCGAGCCGATTCAGTGGGTCATGCAACAGACAAGAAAAGGGGCAGCACCTGCAATCCCGGCCAGGAAGAACAGGTTCAGAGTTGGACTCTGTGCTGCCCGAGAGATTGTAGCCCGGATGTAGAAGGAAGCAAGCAGGGGATGGCAAGACTATGAGCGGTCTTCAGCCGCCGGTGCTACAAGCAACGGTAGTCCTGGCCGGCTCTGCATCCCGGCACCGGGTACGAGGTCCGTGGGGCACTCTAAGGTGCTCGAGTGCGCCCTGAGCAAAAGACCTGAAAGGAGGCTTTCATGCTCAAGTGCACGGTAGTCAGCATAATGCTCGTGGCGGCCGCGGTCATGGGCTGGGAGCAGCCGGACAGCTCCGGCCGTGTCCCGGTCAACAACGAGGCGAACGCGCACCTTGCATGGGGAGACAGCCTTGTCTGGGGAATGTTCCCCGTCAATGCGCAAAACAAGACCTACATCATGACCTTCCCCCGCATCTACGAGTACGTACACCAGGGGGACACCCTGGATTCGCTAGGGTGGGATACGACGTTCACGGTTGGCGTGCACCTTCACAACACCAGTATCACGTTCCAGTGGCTCGAGCAGCCGGTCGTCTGGTTCGGCGGCACAAACCCAACGGTCTCAAAGCTCTACTGGTACACAAGCGACAGCGGTCAAAGTGGCCAGGTCGTCATCGACACTTTCTCCTTCGCAGACGGCGCGAGCATCGTCTACGTGCCCAATGAGGACTACTCATCGGTGTACTGGCCGGTGCCGGGGTGGATATACTGCCTTCCCGGTGACACCACGGCTTTCTGGCGATACTCGATTCCCGCGCTGTTCCCTCCGAACCTTGATCCGTATGGCTACCACCCCGGGCCGGGCGCAACCATCGCTGACCAGACGCCGCTGTTCAAGTGGGGAAGCACGGCTACCACAGCATATCGTTTGCTGGTTTCGACCCAGTCGGATTTCAGCGACACAGTGATCGACGAACAAGTCTCCAGTCCGGAGCACGAGCCGCCTTCGAATCTCGCCAATGGAACCTACTACTGGCGTTCCGCCGCCTGGATCGGCGGTGCGTGGTCCTGGTGCGCCGGCACGCGCAACTTCACCCTCGACGGCGGATGGGAGACGATCGCGAGTATTCCCCATGCGCCTCTGCAGGACGGTTCCTGTATGGCCTACGACAAGGGCAGCTTCGGCTCCAACGTCAGGTCGATCATCGCCATCGTCGACGGTTACAGCACCTACTACACCAATAGATACGACATCGGTCAGAACACTTGGGTGTCGCTTGACAACGCCCCACTGGATCCCGAGCCTGGCACGTCGATCACGACGCGCACGCCAGTGCAGGACGAGCTTTCCCCGGTCGTGATGGCCGCGTTCGCCGGCCAAGACCATGGCGAGGACGCACCTTACATCTACGACAATGCTCGTCAGCAGTACCAACGCTGGTATGTGTGGGACGACGACAGCGGGGAGCCGTTCCATAACTCGTACTATCCCTACGACATCGACATGGGGTCCTCGATGGTCATAGGCGCCGGTGACACCATGTACCTGCTGCCGAGTTCGAACACCCAGGCCTTCTACTGGGTGGATGGTCCGAACGCGTACGGGGATGGGCAGCAGGCCGCGGTCTCCCGGAAGGGCGTGACCGGCGCACACTTGGTCACCAGCCGCGAAGGGATTGAGATCGCGTATCAAGTGCCAACTTCGGTGCATGTTCGAGCGTCACTGCTAGATGTGGTCGGCAGGCAGATCGGCTACCTCGACGCCGGGGAGCAGAAGCCAGGAATGCATCGGCTCAGCTGGAGATGCAATGCTGAAGGTCGCAGCTTGAGCGCGGGAGCCTACTTCGTGCTGCTTGACATCGGTGCGAAGCAGCTTACGCTCAAGGCCGTAGTGAAGTAATCAACTCTTTCGGAGGGGCGGGGCTTCCCGCCCCTCCGGGATTGGAGTGCTCATGTCCAGACTCGCACTGCTGTTGCTTCCCGCACTGCTCTTCGCGCAGGTTGAGATCGATACCGTCATCAGATTCTCGAAGCTGGTCGGGAGTGGCTGTTTCTTTCCCGATCTGAACAAACTCTACGTTGACTACTGCGATGGTGTCTACGCTGTGCTCAATTGTTCAACGTATGAGATAGAATCGGAGATGCCAGCACTGTCCTTTCTCGACCACTACTCCTGGAACTGGCGCAGGCAGAAGCTCTACGTAACCTGCAATCCGCGTCCGGAGAGCACGATGGTTGTTGACGTCGCGGCCGACTCGGTCATCGGATGGCTTGAAGTCTGCCGTGAGTGGCACTCGGACGTCTACCTCAGTGACATTGACCGCCGGTACAAGCCGGCAGTGGACACGCTCTACGAATATGATTGCGCCACCGACACGGTGACACGCCGGTTGCCGGTGCACAGCACCTGTGCGTCGTGGGATTCGGTCGGCCGCAAGCTCTACGTGGGACAGGGCTCGCTCAAGAAGCTCTATGTCTACGACTACCTGGAGGACTCGTGTCTGAAGGTCATAGACGTGGGCGCGATCAGGGCTTCCAAGCCCGACGCTTGCGTATTCAGTCGTAGCTCCCGCAGGGCATACGTATCGTCAGAGCAGTTTGAGCTATCGTATGCCGACGTCGGCATAGTCGACACCCAGCGGGATACGCTACTCAGCGTGCTCCCAGTGCGAATACGCCGGGGATTCTACAAGCAGGTTGCCGTGGACGAGACGGATGACAAGGTGTACATGACCGACTGCGACGGCTGGTACGATCACCCGGACACGATGTGGGTTATTGACTGCGCCACGGACTCGGTTCTGAAGAAGTTCGAGTGCGTGCGCCAGGGAAACACCAGCAAGTGCATTCGGTGGGTACCTTGGAGCAACCGGGTGTACGTACTAGTCGATGACCCCGGTCAGACCCACGAGGGCTATCTTGTGGTCATCGACTGCAACACCGACTCGGTAATCGTGCCGGGCATGTTGCTCGGGGGGATGCTCTATGACATTCAGCTCGACCCGATTCGCCAGCGGATATTCGTCATCGGCGATTCCAACAAGGTCTATGTCCTGCGCGACGTGGAAGGCGGCGTGGTTGAGGAGTCGGCTCCGGTTTCCTCAGCATCTAAGTCGGGACTGCTCGTACAGCCGATATCGCGTGGCTACGAAGTGAGCTATTCGATCGGGTCGCCGTGCCGAGTCGACCTATCAGTCTACGACTTGATCGGGCGGGAAGTCAGGCGTCTCGTCGCGGAAGAGCAGCCGGCAGGAGATCATCGAGTTCTGTGGAACTGCCGAGACAGTGTCGGCAGTCCCGTCCCACGCGGCGTGTACTTGGTCCGTCTCGACACGCCCGACTTCACCGACGCCAGAAAGGCAGTGGTGACGAGATGAACCGAAGCGAACAAGCCCGAATGCTCATCGGCTTGACCATGCCCGGAAGCGGTCCTGCCGCGGGAGCCGCCGCTCCGCCGCGAGTTCCGTGTCCTTCCGGGCAGCGATGGCTCGCCGTGAAAGGGACGCTGACAAGAGCACGACGCTGGAGCCGCGAGCATAGTCTGGACAGCTTTCACACGGTTTACTGGCTTGCGATGTTCGCCTGCTGTTCTCTGTTCGGCCTCATGGTCGGGGGCTATGTGGGGTTCATGGAGAACGCCACTTCGCACGCAGCCCCGCCGCACTCGTTCGCACAACTGGCCGCGACGGATGTAGGCTGGGCTGCCAAGATGAGGCAAGACTGGCTGGCATCGCACCCGCGTGAGTCGGCAGGGAGGCGCGGGCGAGAGACTCACTGGCAGCGTCTTATCAAGAGCACAGCTACTGACAGCGGACTTGGCGGCAGACCGTCACCGACGACGCTCGGCGGGCCCTTCGTCCGCCTCGACGCGCCAGTCGCCGGCGGCGCTCCAAGCCTTCCGAACCACGAGAGCGAATGAGAGTTAGGGGAACCGAAGCTCTGACTACGGAAGATCGGATGAACCAAAGGGCAGCACCTGCAATCCCGGCCAGGAAGAACAGGTTCAGAGTTGGACTCTGTGCTGCCCGAGAGATTGTAGCCGGGATGTAGAAGGAAGCAAGCAGGGGATGGCAAGACTATGAGCGGTTTTCAACCGCCGGTGCTTTCGGGCAACGGTAGTCATGGCCGGCTCTGCAACCCGGCACCGGGTCCGAGACAGTGGCACACCCCAGGGCGCACAAGGCGTGCCGACAACTTGAGCAAAGGAGGATAACCATGCTCAAGCACACGATAGTCTGTGTAATGCTCCTGGCCGCGGCGGCCATCGCCTGGGATCAGTTGGATCCAGTGGAATACCCTGCCGAGGTGCAGGCCGGTAGCGCCATCACCTACGGGGATGGCAAGATCTGGGGTATCTTCCCCGATCCGTCAGACTCATCATCGACGTACTTCGAGTACTATGATCCGTACGATGCAGGTGGTCCGAGGTGGGTATACCCAGGCGAGGCATACGATCTCTGTTTCCTCGGAGACCCGGCAATCACCTTCAACTGGCGGTTCGGTGGCGAAGTCCTGGTTGTTGGGAATG
>VGIR01000037.1 GCA_016867815.1 candidate division WOR-3 bacterium
TCTCTGGTAGATTCCTCCCCCTGCTCTCTGGTAGATTCCTCCCCCAGCTCTCTGGTAAGCACTCTCCCCAGCTCTCGGGTAAGCTCTTCGCCAGCCCCCCGCCGAACCGGACAACGGCTGCGCACCTCGGCTTGACCGATTCCAGATCTCCGCTATTCTGACCCGCAGTGGGTGCTTCTCCTCCGGCCCTCGTCGCCGACCTTGTAGACCGCTTCTCCCGGGACCGCAAGGTCTTTCAGTCCCTTGACTACAAGGAAGAACAACTCCGCGCCGAGTTCCTCAACCCTCTCTTCGAGTCCCTCGGCTGGGACGTCTCCAACAAGGCCGGCCTGACCGAAGTCTTCAAGCCCGTCATCCACGAGGAGTCAATCAAGGTCGCGGGCGCGACCAAGGCCCCTCCTGACGGCTCACCGCTCACAGCTCACGGCCTACCGCTTTCGGATGCGGATTCCGGGCCGTCAGCCGTTAGCCGCAAGCCGATAGCAGACTCGGACCGCGGCATCGAACACTACGCCTTCCTCCAATCGCTCATGAATGGCGAACGCATCTACCCCCGCCTCGTCAAACACTTCCGCGACGCCGCTGACGGCTCACAGCTTACGGCCTACAGCCCGCGGCCTTCGGATTCCGGGCCGTCAGCCGTTAGCCGTTGGCTGTTGGCCCTCATCATCGGCAGCCTCTACTACCCGGACTGCCCCTACGAATTCTCGGTCCTGCCCGCCGACATCCTCGGCCAAGTCTACGAACAATTCCTCGGCAAAGTCATACGACTGACAACAGGACATCAGGCAAAGGTAGAGGAAAAGCCCGAGGTCAGGAAAGCCGGCGGACTGCGAACAAGTTCCCTGCAGCCTGCTTCCGATGGCGGACAGATCCTCGCAGCCTAGATGAAGACTCATAGCAAGGCTCCTGTCTGTCTTGACGCACCAGCCGGTTGCGTGTCCTCGGATCGTCCCCGGCGCTGGTGGCACGGTCAGGAGTGGCCGATCATGGCGGGGTTGGTCGGATTCGACCTCACTCTAGTCGCAAAGGCCGACTTCAACACGGTGCAGGCGAACCGGGAGTACCTTCTCAGTTCAGTATCGCAGGCGCTGGCAGCAGTCTTCGCACTCTCGTTCTCTGTTACGCTCGTTGCCGCGCAGTTCGCCACCAGATACTCGCCCCGTGCTTTGAAGGAGATATTCGACCGGCGCACGCTTGCACACTTCGGCGTTTTCGCTGCTGCTGTGGCCTACCCATGGTTTCTGCTGCGTTGGACGACAACGCACCCCATCCTAGAGGCCCTGGCTCTGGGCCTCGGTCTGTATTGCCTAGTGTGGCTCATCTCCTACTTCGCTTCATTGACGGACCGCTTGTCACCGGGTGCGAGAATCGAGAAGCTGGAGCAAGAGGCTGCGGCGTCTCTGTTGACCTTCAAGCCAGAAGCCGGCGGCGCGCGTTCGATGCTGCCCACTGTGGACGAAATCGAGGATGTGGCAGCGGCGGCGCTCGGCGCGAGCGACTTTACGACATTCCGGTCTGGCATGTGCTCGTTGGCCAAGTTGTGGGCGCAAGCGTTCGGCAACGAGGACGCGGTCAAGGAGATTGGTAACAGGTTCCGGGACTGGATTGCGGCCACAGACGCCCAATCGCGAGCTGCTGTCATTCTCTCGGAACAGCTCGGCGGAGTCGTAGGTCTCTGTGCAGAGAAATGGCAGGTCACACGCCCTGTTCGAGAAGGCGCTGTCCGTAGGTTAGTTGAACTCGCAGACACGCCTCGGCGCAGCGTACATGATGGAGCGACGGTTATGGCAGTCGCGCGCGCTCTCGGCGCCGTCACCAGGAAAGCGGCCTCAATTGGTGATCTGCCATTCATGGAGGAGACACTGAATCACGTAGAGCGCCTCGGCGTCGAGTGGCTGAGGATCTCCGGCGCCCGTCCCTACGAATGTGTGTGGGCATTCAGGCTCGCCCTTGGGGAATTCGCGGTCAGGACTCCGCCAGATCCGTTGGCTCTTAGGCGACAGGAGTTTGCCTCGAAGTTCTACTATGCGTGCCGCGAGTACTGCAAAACCAAGGACGAGAGCATCGCGCAGGACAGGTTCGACCGCATCAAGGCAGAGATGCTGCCGTGGATGAAGTCGAGGCTGCCGAACGAGTTCGATGAAATAAGGAAGCAACCGAGGGCTGGGGGCTACGACGACGCCTTCGGCAAGGCCATGGACGATCTGGTATGAGGACCATCTGCGTGGGACAACTTGCGATCGGCGGATCGACTCATGGGAGGCTCTGAGCAAGCAGTTGCCCAGGGCCAACACCCCGCATGAGCAGGAATCTCTCTTATTCTAGTTCGGAGGTCGACGGGAGTTAAGATGCACGAGGACGTTGACGCCGAAGTAGATAGACTCATCCGCGCGGTCGGCAGGGTGCAAGAGCGGACGCAGCGCCCGTGGGCACTGTGGACCGTTGTCGCCAGGGAGCTGTACGGCTCAACCCAATACGAGGCTTCTGCCCAGGCGACGGCCGACTTACCACAAGCCCGCCAGTACTTCGGGCGGAGCGACCAGCACGTCACTTTGAGTTCTCTTGGTGCACAAGTCTATCAGGAAGTCCGCCATGCCCAGCCGCAACTGCCCCAGACAGCCGTCATCGCGAATGCAGTGAGAGACTACGCCGCAAAACTGCGGCAGGAGTCGTACTTGGTGGACACTATTGAGAAGGGTGGCCGCGTCGGGCGTCGAGTCGTGCAAGCGTTACGCGTGCAATCCGCGGAAGGCGAGACGTTCACCACGGACACTCCTGTTACCTATGTGTCGGCAGTTGGAGTCTCAACGAGAGGCAAGGTTGTCGGGCACGATCCCGATGACGACCGCGTGTATGTGGCGGTCGACAGCGAGATCCCGTCGGCAGACGTCCCCGGACGACTGAAGCTAGACCGCGCCTACTTGTTGACCTCCCTCTCGGAGCGTCTAGCTGAATTGCCTGACATGCCGTCGATGGCTCTGCTCCTGCTGAGCGACACAACTGGCACGCCTGCGGTGACGCTTCGGACGGGCGACGCCGTGCCCGTGGCGGACGGACTGAGTTCGGAGCACACGCCGTGGGCGCGCTTCCTTTGGGGGCCACCCGGTGCCGGCAAGACGTACGGCATAGGCAGGCTCCTTTGCCGCCTGCTAGAGGACCGCCCCAACGAGAGACACCTGGTCGTCGCGCCTTCGAACCGCGCGACGGACGTTGCCGCCCTCCAATTCCTCAAGCAGTGTCGGTTCGATAGCCCGTTGCTCGCCAACCGGCGCGTGCTGAGGTACGGATACCCACGTCACCCAGAACTACTTGAGCGACACGAAGTGTTGGGACCAATAGGCCAAGACGAACGGACCCGGGCCGTCAAGACGGCGGCCATTCATCTCCGTGAGGCCGAAGGTCAACGCAGGCCGGAACAGGAGCTGGCTGCGCTCCGTACGCAACTCCTTGCGGCACAGGAGGAGCTTCGCAGTTCGGTCAAAGATCACGTTCGGCAGTGTTCGCTCGTTTTCTCCACCAGCACCATGGCTTACCTGAGAGCGCAGTCTAGTCCAATAGGCGACGTGCGTTGGTCGAGCGTCCTTGTGGACGAGGTAACGATGGTTCCGCCGGCTCAGTGCGTATTCCTGGCATCGCTCGCCCAAGACAGATACTTGCTCGCAGGGGATCCCCGTCAGCTAGGCCCAGTCAGTGCATCGGGTGGGCTCAACGAGGCAGCGCAGGAGTGGATGTGCCGGGACGTGTTCGAGAAGTCGGGCATCTCCCGTGGCCGTGGCGACCAGCGGCAGGTTCAGATGACGGACGGACGGCTGTGCCTCATCGAATCTCAGCGGCGGTGTTGCTCGAGTATCTGGTCGCGCGTCAAGCATCTGTACACTAGCGTCCGCAGTGACGTGCAGGAGGCGGACCTGCGGTGGCTCACCGATCTACCTCCGCAACCGGGCGAGGCCGTTGTGTTGCTGGATACCTCTGCACTGTCGGCACATTGTGAACAGAAGCGCAGCAGTTGGCGAAATCGGCTGACCGCTGAGCTGGCGATGGAGGCCGCAGGCCGGGTGGTCGGCGAATCACGAAAGCCGCCCCACATCGCGATCATAGCCCCATACCGAGCGCAGGTTCGATTGCTGCGTGGGATGATACGTGCGGAGGGACGCTCGGGGAACTGGGCGTACTCCCGCATGGAGGCAGGAACAGTTCATCAGTTTCAGGGCAGCGATGCGGACTGTGTGATATTCGACATGGTGGACTGCCAACCTAGGTCAGGGCTTGGTGCGCTGCTGACGGGAGACGTCGGGCTGCGGCTAGTGAACGTGGCCATCACCCGAGCCCGCGGCAAGGTGATAGTGATTGCTGACAAGCACTGGATGCAGCTCGCCACGAGCCGCGAGGATAACGCCTTGCTATGGGATGTTGTCATGGAAGCGAGTGGGGACGCACAGGTCACGTTCGACACCCCTGAATCGGACGACTTGAAGTGCAAGACCGAGTCGCCGATCGAGAAGAGGTTGTTGGAAGCACTCCAGCAATTGGCTCCCCTTCCAGGGCTGGTCGCACAACACGAGATCCGTGACGACCAAGGACAACTCATCACCCGTGCTGACTTCGCGTTCCCGGACGTGAAGTACGCCATCTTCTGCGATGGCGAGAAGTACCATAGGCAGGTCAGTTGGCAGAAGGACTGGCGTAAGCGAAACAAGATCATGGAGATCGGCTGGGGCTACACCGTCTTCACCGGCTCCGACATAACGCGAGACCCACTTGGACGCGCAAGGCAGGTGCTGGACACCTACGAAAGAAGGCGTCAAGACAGCAAGCAACAGAGTCCCAGCGAGGACACCGACAGACCACGGGCTGAACCCGAAGCGCAAGGCAGTGCAGCTCGGTCTACCCCTGGACTCGATGCATACAAGGCGCTCCTTCGAGACGCGTTTGGACGGGACCCGGAGCCGAGCCGCAAGCGGGCACGCAAGGATGGGAAATCGGAGAACAGCAAGTGATTATGGACACGGCCCAAGCCATTTTGGACTTACGATTTTGGGTTGCAGATTGGCGCGGGCGTAGCCCGCTAGCCTCAAGCCGCAAGCATCAAGCTAGCCCAGGCGCAATCCCAAGCCGGCTGACGGCAGTCAGGCAACCAGGTGATCTTGATGAAGACGCGCTCCCGGCGCTTGCCGGATTGTGATTGAACCGGGCGGTGTTCGGCGCGGGAAACGGAAATCCCGAATCCGGGCTGAGCTGACCTGAATCTGGTCTGACCTCGGGCGCTTAAGCCTAAAACAAAGAACAACTTAGCCCCGACGCGTCATTGCCCCTGGTTCGGTCCCAGGCAGCACTGGGGGGGGCCGTCCCCCGGGCAGACCCCGAATGCGATGACCGAGCAGCCTCAGGGTACTGATGAGAAGCGGTTCCGCGTTCCAGAGACGCAGCTACTCCTGAAATGAAAGACGGCATCAGCCGGGGTGGAGAGTCGGGAGCGGTTCTCGCCGCTCCATGGGGAACTGCCGGGAGAGTAAGAGAGAGGGCCGTTCCGTGCGTGGAGCAGTCAGGAACGAGCACCAAATTTCGGGAAGCTCCATCGAGGCATTGCAGATTGGCGCGGACGTAGCCCGCTAGCTTCAAGCCACAATCATCAAGCTAGCACAGGCGCAGGTAGCGCGGCTGCGCCGCGAGGTTGAGGTAGAGGCTGAGGTTGAGGCAGAGGTCGGGCATGAGACGCGCTGCGAAACAGTCCTTTGCTTCTCCCCCGCTCCGAAGGACAAAGACACGCAGTCCGCTTGACCGTCAACCGGCTTTGGGCTAGACTGGCCTCACCATGAAGCGACTACCGGGTTCGCCCCTGATGCCGTTCTTTGTCATCTTCTTGTTCATCCCTCTGCCCTGCCTTGCCTCCATCCCTCTCCCCTCTGCGCCGTCATGGTCGTCCAGCGACAACGACTATTCAACCGGCGGCGCGCTGGCCGACGTGGACGGCGACGGCTGGCTCGATTTCCTGATCTCGAACGGCAACGACATGGACATGGACTCGAACACCGTCTACATGAACAGCGCCGGCACGCTCGAAACCGTCGCTTCCTGGCGGTCATCAGACCGGGGCTACTTCGGTCACTGCTACGCCGGAGACGTGGACAATGACGGCCTGCCTGACCTTGCTGTTTCCTACCTCGGAAGCGGCACGTCCGGCGAGAAGACCGTCCGCATCTACCGCAACGAAGGCGGCACACTGCGGGCTGCGCCCTGGTGGAAGGCAAAGGACAAGCACGCGTCGTTCGACTGTTGTCTGGGTGACGTTGACCTGGATGGCGACCTCGATCTGGCGATCAGCGCCGGCGATGCCTACCAGAATGAGACCGACTCCGCCCGCATCTACCGGAACAATGGAGGGGTCTTCGACACCCTCCCGTTCTGGACCGCTCACGAGGGCCACTGCTCGGATGCGGTCCGGTTCGCCGATATCGACAACGACGGCGACCTCGACCTGTTCGTCGGCCAGGTAGTGGCGAACGAGGACCGCGGCTTCGTGGCGATGTATCGCAACAGCGCCGGTACGCTGGAGACGACACCTGCATGGATAGCGCGTCCGGGCGTCGGTTGGGTGCTGCGCCTGGCTCTTGGCGACTATGACAACGACACCTTTCTCGACCTCGCGGTGGCCTCGAACAACCAGACCGGCGAGCCGAACAGCATCAAGGTCTACCACAACGGCGGCGGGACGCTCGATACCATTGCCTCGTTCACGATGCTGCGAGCCAGCCGGTACTCATCTTGTGTTGCGTGGGCTGACGTGAACGGTGATGACTACCTTGACCTGGCGGCCGGCGGATGGTGGGAACCCGCAGTGGTATTCGAGAACCACGCCGGAACGCTAGACACTACGCCGTCGTGGTCGTGGATTCCCTCGAACCCCAACAACCTTGTCTGCGAAGCCGTGGTCTGGGGTGATATCGGCAACTGCCATCTCTCTTCCGTCAATGAGGCCTGCGATGGTGACGGCCAGCGGAGCCTCTTCAACCTGCACCGCCGGCCCTTGCAGTCACTCGACAGCGTCTACGTCAACGGCACGCGTGTCTCGACTTCCGGGTTCTGCTTTGACCTGCTCGGCGCCTGGGTGAGCTTCGCCTCGGCTCCGCCGGCGGGTAGCGGCAACGTGGTCTTCTTCTACCGTTACTCGACGGCTCCCGACCTGGCGGTGACCAACTGGAATCCCTCCTACGGCAATCATCTCTTCTTGAACACCACGCCGGTCAGCGTCGCGACGCCACACGAGTTGCTGGAGCCAGCCCGACTGACGGCCTGGCCCAACCCGTTCAAGACGGCTGTCCATCTGCTGGTTGCGGCAGACGGCTCTTCAGGAGTGCGTATTCTCGACGCTGCCGGCCGCCAGGTCCGCGTTCTGCGAGCCACCCAGCCCACAAGCTCCCTTCACTACTCTCTCTCCTGGGATGGCCGCGATGACTCGGGCAGCCCGGTTGTGCCGGGAGTCTACTTTGCCGCGCTCGAGTCACCAGGCGCACGACTGAAGCTCGTCCGGGCAACTCGGAACTGACACGCATCAGCAAGCAAGTGACATCTGAAGTCACCGGCGAACGACTGGCCGGACTTGCGCGCTACGGCAGCCTGCACCTTTTGGACGAGGTGGACTCGACCAATGACTACGCGCTCAGCCTTGCCGGGAAGAACTCGACGGCAATCGTGGTGGCCAGTCGGCAGACAAAAGGCCGGGGCAGATTCAGACGGCCCTGGTTCTCTGACGAGGAGAGCCTGGCCGCTTCGCTGCTCGTTCACACGGACGTTCCCGACTTCCCGCACCCCTCGTTTCTCACCCACCTGGCCGGGCTGGCGCTCTCGCGGGCGGTCGAGCAGACCGCCGGCCTGCCTACGCAGATACGCTGGCCGAACGACGTCACCCTCGGCGACAAGAAGCTGGCGGGCATACTGTGTGAAGGCAGGAGGAACGCGGTGGCCGTGGGCATCGGCATGAACCTGAACCAGCAGTCGCTGCCCGAGGACCTGCCCGAAGCAGTGTCGCTGAGCATGGCTACGGGCAGGCAGTGGGATAAGTTCTACCTGCTCGAAGACTTCCTGCGCGAGATGTTCGCGAGCATCGAGCAGAGCGGCAAGGGCGGATCTGCTCAGGTGCTTGCCGACCTCAAGCAACGCTCCGCCATCATGCACCGCCGCGTCGAGATCCAGACCTTCCTGCGCCGGCACGTCGGCACGGTAGTTGACCTCGACCCGGAGGGTCGGGTCGTGCTGCGCACCGATTCCGGCAGGCTCGTCGTCCTCAGCGCCGGCGACGCCCGCAAGGTCAGATGATACTCACCGTCCTGGTCGGCAACACCAACACCCGGCTTGCATGGTTCAACAGCCGAAGGCTGGAGAGATTCCTGATCCTGCCGACACCGGCTCTGCGCGACGGCCGTCTGCCAAGGCCTGGCCCGATCGCCGGGATTGCGGTAGCGTCAGTAGTAGCAGCAGTCACCAACCCGGTCATCGAGCGCTTGCGCAGCAGCACCGGCCTTGAACCGCTGGTTGTCGGGCCAGGCACTCGCACCGGTCTCAGGTTCAAGTACCTTCGGAAAGACCTCGGTGCCGACCGTGTCTGCGTCGCGGTCGGAGCAGCGCGCTCGCTGCCGGGCCGCGACGTGATAGTCTTCGACTTCGGCACCGCGACGACGGTCAACGTCATTCTCGGGGAGGGCGTCTTTGCCGGCGGTGCCATCCTGCCCGGAATTCAGATGAGCCTCGACTGCCTGGCTGCGGGCACGGCCGGACTTCCCATCGTGACACCGGGCAGGCTGCTGGGCCCTCTTCAGCGCACCACTCGCACGGCCATTCAGGCCGGCGTGTCGGCACTGTTTGCCGGCGGAATCGACCGTATCGTCGACCAGGTCGAGCTCGGCCTGAGACGCCGCTTCGAAGTAGTGGCCACCGGAGGCGCGGCGAGTATCGCTCGCAGCTACGGGAGGAGAATCCGCTCAGTCCGTCCGCGCCTCGCGAACGAGGGACTGGGAGAGATCTGGTATCGCAACAACTGCCCCCGGGAATGAGAACATGAACGCGGGCCTGGTACTCGGCATTGAGACAAGCGGGAAATCGACCGGCCTGGCCCTGGCAACTGCCGGCAGGGTGGTGGCCGAGCTGGTCGAGGATTCCGGCTGCGGCCACAACGAAGCCCTGATGTTGCTGCTCGACCGCCTCTTGAACGACACCGGGGTCAGTGTGAGCCAGCTCGCCGGGATCGGCGTAGACATCGGCCCGGGCATGTTCACTTCTCTGCGGGTTGGCCTGAGCACCGCCAAAGGACTCGCAATCGCCCACCGGATTCCCGTTGTCGGCCTGGGATCGCTCTGGGGACTGGCTTGCACGGCGCGGCCCGACCTGGGCCGGGTGCTGGCACTGATCAACGCTCGGAAGCAGCAGGTCTATGCCGCTCTGTACCTGGAAGGTGAAGCGGCGATACCGCCGTCGGTCATGAACCCGGGGGAATTGGCGTCTGCGGCGGTGGGAGTGCTTTCGGAGCGGACCAGCCTCGTCGCAGCCGGCAATGGAACCGGCATCTGTGCCGCGCCGTTCGCGGCAGTTGGAGTCAGACTCGATGCCAGTGGCACCGAAGCTCCGTCGGCCGGAGTGATCGCGATCGAGGCCGGGACGCGAATCGCCCAGGCTCGCGCCGACGACCTGGCGTCGCTTGAGCCGCTCTACCTGCGCCGGACCGACGCCGAACTGAACCGGGAACAGAAACTCGGCTCCAGACACTGAAGCCCACCCCGAACCGGGCGGGCTTCATCGTCCAGAGAGAATGGCGGAGGCGTGTAGGAATCGAACCTACCGGTCCACTTATCGCAGACCATACGGATTTGAAGTCCGCCAGGCACACCAGCACCCATACACCTCCGAGTGAAACTGGCTTCTAAAATACCCGGACGTTCCGCTGCTGTCAACCGCTGCCCGGACGGAGTTTGGCTAGACCAGCCGCGTGCCGTTGATGACGAGCTCGAAGTGGCACTTGAGGAAGTCGGCGGCCCGCCGCGAGATGACCATGCGCGAGAGAAATATCTCGAAGTACTCCATCACCGGCGCGACGCTCGTATCGACGGTCAGATTGAACGCGATGCTGCGGTCATCACTGCGGACGCTCAGGGTTGAGCGTTTGACAGCGTAGTTGACCCGGTCGTGGATGTCGAACTTGATCAACCCCGGGTTCCGGACCCGGCTCTTGTGAACGTCAGCCTTGTCCGCGAGGATCAGCGCGGCCGACACGTTCGATACCGGGTTCCCGCCATTCTCGTCGTGGTTGCCGATGGCGGCCATTATCTGCGCGGTTTCCTGGTAGTCCATACCGCGCCGCAACAGAATGTCGCGGGCGAGAAGCGCGCTTGTTCTCTCGTGCTTCTCACGGCCAACCACGTTCCCGATGTCGTGGAGATACCCGGCGATGGCGGCGAGCTCCGCCGACCTCTCCTCTACCTCAAGCGCGGCGAGAACTGCACGCGCGTTCTTGGCCACTAGCCGGGCATGCCTGGGACCGTGCTCAGTATAGCCGAGCACGGCAAGCTGCCGGTCGGCCTCAGCCACCAGCACGACTACCTCCGGGTCTTTGACCAGGTCCTTGAATGTCAGCACGTGGGGATCATGGTATCAATCAAACGGCCGAGGTCAAACCGACTGTGCTCTCATGATGACAGCTCCGGGCCGGACGCAGCGGCAGGTCCGGCCCGGGCGAATGAGGATCGACCTCAGTCCTGCTCGGAGGCGAGTTCGCCGGTGGCAAGCGCCTGCTTCAGGTACTCGAGGTAGTCCTTGAGCAGGAATTCGTCACCGACCATGCCGTTCTTCCAACGAATCGACATCTCGTTGGCACCGAAGGTCTTGTCGAGCACAACCTGAAGCTTCATGCCGCCGTCGTAGTTCTTGTCGACAATGACTATGCCGCTGGTCGTAGGGTTGTCTCCGCAGACGGTGTATAGCTCGCCGGCCTTCTCTCCGTCATAGTCCCAGGCCTCAGGACCCTTCACCGGGCGCTTGTACAAGAGGTATCTGATCAGGTTGTTGCAAAGCTCCACCATCAACGCGTGGTCTTCATTGGGAGCTCCGCCCGCGACGTGGTTCCGGAGCGGGATGTGCAGGCAGACGCCCGTTTCGCCTCGACCTTCTCCGTAGAAGATCCGGTCGCCGTCTATGACCTTACTAAGGTCGCGTTTGTACTGGTACAACACTCTCGTCTAATCCTAGAGGCTAGTCGTTCACTGTCAAGCAGTGCCCGCTCACAGTTTGCCTTCGCTGTGTCGTCGGCCCAGGACTTCAAGCATGTCCTTGGTCATGGCCTCCAGGTCGTAGGCCGGCTTCCAGCCCCACTCCTCGCGGGCCGCGGAGTCATCGAGTGACATCGGCCAGGAATCGGCAATCGCCTGCCGGAAGTCAGGCTCGTAAGTGCAGACGAAATCAGGAATGTGCTTCCTGATCGAGGCGGCAAGTTCGCCGGCCGAGAAGCTCATCGCACCGACATTGAAGTCGGAGTGGTGCTTCAGTTTCGCGACGTCGGCCTCCGCCAGGTCGATAGTTGCCTTGATGCAGTCGGGCATGTACATCATCGGCAGCCGGGTGTCTTCACGCACAAAGCAGGTGTAACGCTTGTTCTTGACCGCCTCGAAGTAGATGGCGACCGCAAAGTCGGTCGTGCCGCCGCCGGGCAGGGTTTCATGGGAGATGATTCCCGGATAGCGAAGACCGCGCACATCCAGCCCGTACTTGCGGAAGTAGTAGTCGGCCAGCAGTTCGCCGGCGACCTTGGTAACGCCGTACATCGTCCGCGGTTTGAGGATGGTGTCGTTGGGAGTCCGGTCGCGAGGGGTTTCCGGTCCGAACGCGGCAATGGAACTCGGAATGATGACCCGCGCCATCTCGTGTTCACGGGCACACTCCAGGACCGCCAGCGTACCATTTATGTTCACGTCCCAGCACCGCATCGGGTTCTGCTCCCCAACCGCCGAGAGGATGGCCGCCATGTGGACGATGGTGTCGATGCTGTGCTTCCGGACTACCTCTTCCAGCGTGTCGCGGTTCGCGACATCGATGAAGTAGAACGGCCCCGAGTTCTTCAGCGCGTCGCTGGGCGGGGTCTTGCGGCCGGTGGCAACGACGTTTTCGGCTCCGAAACGCTGACGCAGCGCCAGGGTCAGCTCGGAACCAATCTGGCCGACCGATCCGGTGACCAGAATGCGTTTGATCTCTTTGGTCTTCATTCTGAGAACTCCTTTGTGTGCTCTGTACCGTCTGTGGCTGGCCGCCAATATAGCACAGGTATGGGCAAAGTCAAAGGTCACCGACGCCGGCCGCGCCTCTCGTCGGTCTGGACTTCCACCCGCCACCGGCTATACTCACACATTCCGAGACAATGGTGAGTGTAGCTCAAATGGTTAGAGTACCTGACTGTGGCTCAGGATGTTGTGGGTTCAATTCCCATCACTCACCCTTGACGCTGACGGGCGCTGGCCGCGGTTGCATTCGTGCTGGATTCCGCTACACTGCACGCGGACTCGGGTCTGGGCCCGAGAGCGGACCGACGAATGCGCCCGTAGCTCAACTGGACAGAGCGCCGGGCTTCGAACCCGTAGGTTGCGCGTTCGAGTCGCGCCGGGCGCGGTTCACAATTGTACTGCACTGATGTCCGCCACCAGGGACATCGCCGATGCGAAAATGTGCCCCGCTAGCTCAACCTGGCAGAGCAGCGGATTCTTAATCCGAAGGTTGCAAGTTCAATTCTTGCGCGGGGTACTTCTCTATTCTCGGAAAGCAGAACCAGCAAGGCCACGCCATGGCTGATTCGAACTCGGGCCGGTTCACACGTACCCTCCCGGGACCGGACGGCAGTCACTTCCTGGCGTCCTCCGGCTCGGGGGTTTGATAGTGACTCAATCTACTTATCGGTAAGGACTAGCTATGCAATCAATCATCTGCCTGCTCCTGGCGGCCGGCGCCTCTTACGTCCGGGCACCTCAGAAGACAGTCGCGCCGGTAATCGAGTCGCGGCACGTCTGGGTTTTCTTCACCGACAAAGGCATCTACAACAAAGCCGACTACGGAGCGGCGGTCTCGGCACTGGGCCGAAGCGCGGCCGCATCCGGTGCCACCCGCCACCGGTCTGCCCCGGACTTCAACGACATCCCGGTACGCGAATCCTACATCCGCGAAATTGAGGAGCTCGGCGGGAGACTGCGCGCTGTCTCCAATTGGCTCAATGCCGCCAGCTTCGACCTGCCTCCCGACCTCACAGCGCAGGCCTATTCCCTCCCATTCGTCTACGACCTGAAGCCGGTCGCATCCAGGTCCATGCTCGAAGCAGCCGACTTTCCACTCACTCGCGTTTCCGCCGGCAGCCTGTATCGGGCAACCGACACTGCCTACGCGCGCCGGTTCTACGGGCCGTCCTACGACCAGGCGCAGATGATGGGTGTTCCCAGCCTCTTTTTCCGCGGCTACTTCGGCTCCAACGTGAAGCTGGCCATATTCGACACCGGGATCAAGCTCACCCACCGCGGAATCGCCAGGGCACGCATCTACAAGCAGTTCGATTTCATCTCCGGCGACAACTGCTACTCGGCCCGGGCTGACGCCTCGTGGCAACCGGCGGGCGCGGACAGCATCCGCTACCTGGGGTTTGCACGGAGTCCGGCTCTTCGCACCGTTGCGGTGGATTCCGGTTCCAGGGACACGCTACTGCTGGCGTTCTGCGCTGACAGCTTCGCCTATGGCTACAACGCTCCTCGCCGGGCGGTCTTCGCCGCTTCGTCAACCAACGGAGGAAGAACCTGGGGTTCGCCGCGGCCGCTGGTAATGACCGCGCCAGCCGGACAGGGTTCGGGCTCCACGTTTGAGAACCTGACAATGGCAGGCAAGGGCAACGTCACCTACCTGGCCTATAGCCGGCTGACGCCCGCATCGCCTGCTCCTCCCGCCGCAAACCTGTACCTGGGGTACTTCGCAGGCACCGACTGGCAGGGTGACCCGCAGCTGATCGCCTCCGGACGCTACCCTGCCCTGACGATACAGGATGACACCCTCTATCTTGCGTTTGTCCAGTCGGACTCGCTCGTGATGCTGTGGAAGGCCTCCGTGGCGCTGCCGGAGCCGGCACTGCTTGAGACCACCGCTTTCGCGGCCGGCGAGCCGCTCTCCGGACTCCAAATTGCCCTGGGCACGAACGGCATTGACATCATCACCACCGGACTCAAGAGCGGCAGGATCACGCAGTTCCGCTCAACCGACGGCGGGACGGCGTTCAACATGTTGAATGAGCCGGTTGCCGCCGGCGCAGCCCGCACCCGGCTGATACGGCAAGACCCGCGCCGCTTGTTGATATACGAAGATCGGTCGCAGACCGCTTTCTCACGCCTTGCGACTCTCGTCTCCAATGATGCGGGGCAAACCTGGAGTCCGGCGGGAATCGTGGCTGACAGCATGTTCGCGACGGGTGGATTCGACCTGGTGGCCGACACTCCATCAACGTTCACCCTGGTCTATGAGACGGGAGGTTTTCTCCATCGTACCACCTCACCGGACTTCGGCAGCACCTGGTCGGCGCCTTCACTGCTCGACACATCTGGTTTCGACGCGATGCCCGTGCTGGCCGCAGCCGACGGCGGCCCTCTTGCCCTCTGGTTCAAGCGTGGAGACGACAGTGCGGTGTGGCAATCTACGGACACCGCCAGGTTCTCTACCGAGCAGCCTGACCACGGCACGAAGATGGCCTCCATTATCGCCGGGTGGCAGCAAGGCGGGGTAATCGGCGTTGCCCCGGGAGTCGACCTGCTCATCGCCAAGACCGAATTGCACAAGGTCCGCAGCGGCCGTTTCTACGAATACAACATGGAAGAGGACGCGTACATAGAGGCGCTCGAATGGGCCGACCGCATGGGCGCGGACATCGTCTCCACCTCCCTCGGGTACCGAAACTGGCACGGAGACAACCAGTACGACGGGAAGACGGCGCCGATCTCCATCGCCGCCTCCATAGCTGCCCAACGCGGTCTGATCATCGTCACGGCAATGGGGAACCGCAACAACGACCCCGACTACCCATGGCCGACGCCCTACATCGTTGCGCCGGGCGACGCCGACGGCGTCATCACTGCCGGCGGAGTTGAGAAGAACCTTCTGCCGTGGCGCGACGGCGGTACCGGCCCGACCTCGGACGGCAGAATCAAACCCGACCTGGTTGCTCTTTCCGACACCGTGGCCGTAGTGCTTCCGGACTCAGAAGACTATCTCACCGGCAGCGCCGGGACTTCCTGTGCCACGGCCTTGATTGCCGGCGCCTGCGCCCTGCTCAAGGAAGCTCATCCCCAGTGGTCCGCCGACTCAATCAAGGCCGTCCTGTTCGCCACCGCCTCGCGGTCGGTCAAGAGCTGCACGTTTGGATACGGCGTACCGCGCGTCGACTCGGCCTACAAACTCTTCCCGCCCGAAAAGGGCATCGTTGACGTTCCCGGCGACAGGATCGGGGACATCTTCCCCAATCCCTTCGTGCCTGCTTCCCAGCCGCTGGTCTATTTCCCTGTCAACCTGACCCGACCGGCATTCGAGGTCCGCATCGTCATCTTCTCCGCGTCAGGAGCCCTGGTCGACTCGGTAGTCCTGAACGACTCGGTCATGACCCGGCCGGGCCGCTACGGGGACAACGGCGACATAGCGATGATTGAGCGGATTGGGGCCTACTGGGATGGCCTGAACCATGCCGGCAAGCCGGTCGCGGCCGGTCTGTACGTCGCCGTCCTGCAGACCACGTTCGGCCGCAGCGCGACCAAGTTCGCCCTCGTCCGTTAGCCTTGACTTAGAGGCCGACGCAGATAACATACCACCGACTTTGATTCCAGCGTAGCTCAACCGGTAGAGCATCCGGCTGTTAACCGGAGGGTCACAGGTTCGAGTCCTGTCGCTGGAGCTGCCCGCCGGCCCTGCCGGCGGGCCTCTGCTTCTACCCCGGAGCAGCGCAGAAAGCGGAACCGGCCCGAAGGCCGGTTCCGTGAAACAACCAGCGAACGTCTATTTGAGGACGATCGCCTTGCCTGACACCGACTTGCCGTCAACTGACAACCGATAGAAGTAGGAACCGTTGGCCACGCGCCGACCGGCGTTGTCAGTCCGGTTCCAGGTTACGCTCTGGTTGCCCGCTTTGACTGTGCCGTCCACAAGGGTGCGAACCAGCTTGCCGGAGACGTCGTAGATCCCGAGTTCGACTCTGCCGGTCCTGGCCACCGAGTAGCTGATGCGCGCGAAGTCGCGCACCACTGACGGGCTGATGCGGCACGCTTCTTCCGGCTGCGCCACACGCAACACCTCGATACCGTAGAGCGGAGGCCAGCCGACGTCAAGGTTGGTGAGATAGCTGGGCGTACTGAGGCAATCCGAGCCGTAGGCGACATAGATGGATCCGCCAACCACATTCACCATGTGCCACCCGCTGGCCGTCGGCTTGGGCGTCTGGGTCTTCCACCTGTTGGCGGCGATGTTGTACTCGTAGACCAGCTTGTCGGCCGCAACCGCGCCGTCAGTCGATCCGCCGATCACGTATATCAGGCTGTCGTGGTAGGAAACCGCTGCCGCGTAGATACGCGGGCCCGGCATGTTCGCTCTCTGAGTCCAGGTATTGGCGACGGGATCAAGGCACCAGCAGTCGTTGTAGGTACCGGATCCGCCCGAGCCACCCATCACGTAGACCTTACCGTTCGCACCGGCTGCGCAGGCCCAGCCGCGCCCGGCCGTGAGCGTAGCCTTTGTCTTCCATGAGTCGACTGCCGGGTTGTATTCATAGCAGGTCCCGGTCTGGTTCTCGTTGCCGATGACGTACAACCTGCCGCCTGCCACCGCGCTGGCGGTAGCCCACACGGCGGCCGGCGCGTTCCTCTTGGCGGTAGAGACCTTCGTATCGAGGTCGAACTCCTCACAGGTGTTCAGAATCGTGTTGGCGGAGTCCTTGCCGCACGCCACGTATATCTTATTGCCAATCAGGCCACCGCCGCCTGTCCGCCGCGGCGTCGTCAGCGTCGGCAGGCCGGTATCAATCCAGGCGCCGCTATTGACGTCATAAGCGACGATTGACCGGGTTGACACCTGTGCTGACATCCTGCCGCCGAGGAACCACAGCGTGTCGCGGTAGGCGCCGGTGCCCGGGCACCAGTAGCGGCCCGGAACCGGGGACCGGGTCAACGTATCCCACACGAGCGTCGGCATGCTGACCAGGGTCTGACGGACCAGGGTATCGTTGGTTGGGTTCGAATCGTCCGGCAGAGAAACGAACATGGTGACGTCGTAGGCCGCGTGCTGGCCCGTGTGCCACGTTACGAATGCAACCGTCTCGGCCACACCCGGCTGCAGCGAATCGGTCCACACCACGCTGTCCTCGTAGACCCGGGTCCCGACCGAGTCGATCAGGCACTTCACCACAAAGCTGTCCTGAGCTGCCGAACCGAAGTTTCGCAGTATCACGGAAGGCTGGAGCGAGTCAGGTTCCATCTGCGTCGGCGGTGCCACTATCTTGCTGAGACCGAGGTCGGTGGCAAACGCCGGCGGATGGCCGAGGATGGCCCGGATGTGCCAGTTGTAGCTCAGGCTGTAAGCACTCAGTTCCTCCCAGGTACCGGACATGTTCACCCAGTCGCCGCGGGTGGCCACGTGTGGACCGTCGTCGGTGCCCAGCGGGAACTTGCCGGCAGTGTGGTTCATTCTCGGTCCAACCCAGATGTCCTCACCCGAATCCAGCGGCACCGGGGTAATCGGCATCGTTTGCCAACCGGAATCCGGGATCGAGTATGGTACCGACTCTATGATGGCACCAGGGTGAGTCGTCGTGCTCTCCGCCCACACGAAGAGATAGTTCGCAGTGCAGGCGTTCCAGCGATACCAGATGATAGTCTCGACGGTGCAAGCCCTGGGGGCGGTCAGCCGGACAGCGCTGTAGAAGGTTCCGCCGGACGTCAACCCGATGGCGTTGTTGTACGCCTCTTGGTCCACTTTCAGAGTATCCCCCGGATTGAAGGGTTTGAATGCCGAAGGCGCCCTATCACTGACTCCGCCGTCAGCTGGGCCATGCGCAGAACTGAACGCGCGGTGCGCGTTCATGGCAGCCGGCTGCGCTGCCAGGGAGAGCCCGACGACAAGCACCAGGCTCAGGACAGTAGCACTGATTCTCACACGTTCCTCCTCGATAGGTTACGGGTTTCTAACTCTCTCCGGGAGGCGCTTCAGCGCTTCCCGAGCGGACGCAAACAGGCTGTCAGTGTAGCCTCAGTATCCAGCGAGTCAAGGCGCGTCGGGATCGACAGGAAAAGGAGGGGCCGGAGTGACCGGATGGACCTAGCGAAGGAGGATCGCTTTGCTCGAAACGGACCTGCCATCCACAACCAGACGGTAGAAGTAGGTGCCGGTCGCGACCCGCGTGCCTCTATTGTCAGCCCGGTCCCATGCCGCCCTCTTCTCGCCCGGTGCAGATCGACCGCTGACCAGCGTCCTGATCAACGAGCCGGCCGCGTCATAGACCGCCAGCCTGACGTCGGCCGGACTGCCCACATGGTAGCGTATCAAGACCGGGCCGCGGACAATACTGGGACCGGCGCGGTAAAGCGTGAATTGAATTCCAGAGTCGCGGTCGTGGACGCCTGCGACCGTCGAATCAAAGATCATCGTACCGTAGTAGCGGGGATTCGGCCACCGGGGTATCGTTACCGACTGGGGCCACCAACCCAGGTAGGTCCGGGAACTATCTACCGAAGCGTATTGGAAGAGCCCGGCTGTGTCGCCGCCGCGGACGCTCAGCTGCCACTTGAGCAGACCCAGGGGAATCCGGGCCTCGAACTGCAGGTGGCCGCTGGCCAGCGAGCTCGCGCTCAATGCGCCCGGAGCCGGACCCATTTCCCACCTGTTCCCCATGGTGTCGAGGGCCGCGCTGTAGATGGCCTGGTCATTGGGCCCGGAGTACTCCAAAGCGTAGCCGCCTTCACTGGAATCGGAGGCCCACCGGCCGTTTCCATCCTCGTCCATGAACGGCCCGAACTGGTCGAGAGGGACGCGGGTCGTACGGTAGGGACACTCCGTCGCCAGATAGACAAAGGCTGAGTCGTACAGGAAGCGGGCCAGACAGGAACCCGCCGGCTGGGGAGTGCCGCCGCGACCCGCGATGTCGCTGACATCGTAGACGCCAGATGCGGACCACTCGCCATCACTGATGTTACCGTCGACCGCTGGTGTGGATGAACCCACAGCGTGTACATGGATGGTATCCGAGAGTATGGCACCCGTGACCGTGGTCGTGGCAGCCAGGGTGTCGCTGCTCGTATCCTCGTCTCCTCCGAGAGACGTCAGCATCGTCACGTTGTACTGGGCGCCGACCGGACCGGCATCCCAGCCCTGAGTGAAGACAACGTCTGCTTCCAGGCCGGGCCCGATTGGGCCGACAAGGGTCTCGCTCGCCGAGTAGACGCGGATACCGGCCGAGTCAATCCAGCAAGTGACCGGTATTGCCGACTCCGGATTGGAGCCGAAGTTCATCACCCTCGCCTTCGGGGTAAAGACGCCGGGATTGATGTTGGCCGCAGGCGTTACTATCGCGCTCACTCCGACGTCGTGGTCGAGCAGCGGCGGCAGGCTGAAGCGCATGCAGAAAACCTGGTCCGGCGTGCCCTGGTTGAGCTGGAGCAGGAAGGTGTCCCGCCACATCTCACATCCCCCGCCTTGCGCCCAGCCGTTGGCATTGAAACTGTCAATCACATTGTAGCCGAAATCCATCTTGAGCGTCGGGCTCGCACCGGCCGTTCCCGCCTGGGTCACCCAGAAGCAGTGTTGGTACCGGTCGAACGCGAGCCCGTATGCGGAAGCCATCTCGGACGCGGGCTTGACCGGATGCCCGTTGGCACCTTTGCTGGAGAACTTGGTCATCGGCGCCGAGTCAAAGTCACACGTCCAGAACGAGTCCTGGTACGGGCTGTAGGCCAATCCTCGCACGACCCTGCCATAGCTGGATACCTGGTACTTGTGCTTCACCTCGTGGGTCGTGGCATCATGTACGTTGAACTTCCGGTTATCATATCCGGCGAACACCTCGTTGGTCGAGGCCTTCCACGCCATGTCGCGGATCCCCCAGCCGGTCGGGCCGTCAGTTTGCGGGAAGCTGTCCACGAGCGGGCGCGCGGGGTCCTTGATGTTGTAGACGTATATCTTCATGTCGCTCTGCCCGGCCGATACCCACATCAGAGTGTCCTGCACCGGCGTCACGCCGACGCAATAGCTTGAGGCGAGGGTCTTCACCCATTCTATGGTGGGCGGGTTTGCCATGCTGCTGAACCGGCCGTAGGGAACCCGGTGCGGCGCCGCCGGATTCACGTCGTTCACGGGAGAGGAACCCGTGACTACTACAAGACTCACCAGAAGTGCCGTAATCATATCGACTCTGACTCTAGCCCGGGCCACCGGCATGTCAAGCGGGATAGCCGCCTCAGCCGGGCCGCCGTGCCACTGCCCTTCATTTGACTTGGCGCTCCTGCCTGCTACAATCGCGCTTGGCCAAATCCCTACGGGCTCGACTGACGGATGCCCGCAACATGACTGGAGAAAACTGATGGTACTGGTATTCTGCGAACAGCGTGAAGGCAGACTGAAGAAGGTCGCGTTCGAGGACCTCTGCGTCGGCTATGCAATTGCCGAGAAGCGAGGCGGTGACCTGGTCGCCGTGATCATCGGTTCCGGCATCAAGGACCTTGCCGCCGAGGTCGTGAAGTTCGGCGTGAACAAGGTCATCACCGTAGACGATGCCTCTCTCCAGTTCTACACTTCGGACGGATACGCCGGCGCGCTCGAGAAGCTGTGCCGCGAGCACAAGCCGCATACCATCGTGCTCGCGGCAACCGTTATGGGCAAGGACCTGAGTGCCACCCTGGCCGCCCGCCTGGAGACTGCCATCGTCCCCGACTGCATTGCGCTGGAGTTTGACGAAGCCGGCAACCCCATCATGACGCGGCCGGTCTACGCCGGCAAGGCAATCACCAGAGTCAAGGCACCGACCGCCAGCCCGCTCATCATCACGATGCGCCCGCGCGCCTACAGCGCCCAGCCTGAGAATGACAAGGGCGCCCAGGTCGTGGCCGGCAACGCCGCCCCGGCCGAACTGCGCACCAAAGTCGCGGAGATCGTCAAAGCAGTGATCAAGACGGTCGAGTTAACCGAGGCCGACATCATCATCTCCGGCGGCCGCGGCATGAAGGGCCCGGAGAACTACCCGATGCTGGAAGAACTGGCCGGTGTAGTCAACGCTGCGGTCGGCGCATCGCGCGCCGCGGTGGACGCCGGCTGGCGCGACCACCAGTTCCAGGTCGGTCAGACCGGCAAGGTCGTCGCACCTTCACTCTACATCGCCTGTGGCATCTCCGGTGCGATCCAGCACCTTGTGGGCATGGTCAACTCCAAGACCATCGTTGCCATCAACAAGGACCCGGAGGCCAACATCTTCAAAGTCGCCGACTATGGCATCGTCGGCGACCTGTTCAAGATAGTCCCGATGCTGACGGCGGAGTTCCGCAAACAGAGGGGTCAAGGGTCCTAGGGTTCAAGGGTTCTGGTTCGGACACCCCCGAACCCCGGAACCCGTGACCCCTTGAACCCTACCAAACCATGCCTGACACTAAGCAGACAGCCATCGCTGACGTGGTCGAGGTGCTTGAGCGCATCCTCGACATCTCCGAGCCACCGGTCGCCCGGTGCCGTCTCCTCTCATCCGGGTTCGGCCCGTCCCATACGCTCATGGCCGAGGCGGAACTGACCGGCAGCCGGGCCTGTCTCGGCTGCGGCAACTGCGTGGACATCTGCTCGCTCCTTGCCCGCGAACCCGCCCGCCTTCAGAAAACCGCCCAGCGCACCTCGCTCGCGCTCGAGACCATGGTCGGAACTGACTGCGACCGCTGCTATGCCTGCGTCATGTCGTGCCCGCAGGTGGACACCAGCATCAAACACTACATCGTGAAGACGCGCACGGTCGAGCAGATGCAGCACCTGCTGGAGCGGCTGGGGCCGACTGACGACTACTATCTGGACGCTTTCCTTGAGGAGGCCAAGAATGGCTGAGACCGGTCTTGTTGACATTCACATCATGGGTGAGCGGCACCGCGTGCCGGACTCGCTGACGATTCTGCAGGCTTTCGAGCATGCCGGGTACAAGCTGGTGCGCGGCGTCGGCTGCCGCGGCGGGTTCTGCGGTGCCTGCGCCACGGTCTACCGGCTGCCGGGCGACTATCACCTGAAGTTCGCGCTCGCCTGCCAGACCAGAGTCGAGCCCGACATGCAACTCACGATGATCCCCTTCTACCCGGCCAACCGCTCCTCCTATCGCCTCTCCGAACTCAAGGGCGAGGCGAAGGAAGTACTAGACCTCTACCACGAGATGCTCCGCTGCTACGGCTGCAACACCTGCACCAAGTCCTGCCCGCAGGACATCGACGTCCTCGGCTATGTCGCGGCCATCGTTCGCGGCGACCTGGCCGCGGCCGCCGACATCTCCTTCGACTGCATCATGTGCGGACTCTGCGTATCCCGCTGCCCGGCCGAGCTGGTGAAGCACAACGCGGCGCTGCTCTGTCGTCGCATCTACGGCCGGAAGCTCGCGCCCAAGTCCGAGCATCTGGCCCGCCGCCGCGACGAGGTCAAGGCCGGCAAGTTCAACTCAGACATCGCTGTGCTGAAGAAGCAGTCCAAGGATGAGCTCAAGAAGCGCTATGCCGAGCGCGACATCGAACCAGGAGAGTAGTATGAGGAACGGGATAATGCAGAAGTCAGAATGCAGAATGCAGAAACCGGAATTCCGGGTCGGACTCAGGTCATTTCTGACTTCTGATTTCTGGTTTCTGAATTCTGAGCTCGTCCGGTCGGAGGGAACATGAGCTATCCATCGAACATGCAGGATTCGCTGAACGCTGTTGTCGCCGGCCGTGAACGCCGGATGTCCGAGACCTTCCCCCGCGCCACGGCCGACGCCAAGGAAGCGTTGCTCAGAGGCTTCCACCCCGACTTTCTTGCCGATACGTTCGCTGCCCTGCGCATCGGTCCCAACTCCGGCGACCGCACCCCGCGCGAACTCGCTCTGTTGCTCGAAGCCGATTCCACCCTTCCGAAAATGGGGACTGTACCTCCTGGGGGACAGTCCCCATTTCCGCCGACTATCAACCAAAGCAAGCCCGACTACACCTGCGACATCCTGATCATCGGCGGCGGCGGCGCCGGCTGCTCTGCGGCTATCATGGCCGACAACGCCGGGGCCAAGGTGATGATTGCCACCAAGCTGCGCCTCGGCGACGCGAACACGATGATGGCGCAGGGCGGGATCCAGGCCGCGGACAAGGACAACGACTCGCCGGCCATTCACTATGTCGACGTAATGGGCGGCGGCCACTTCGCGAACACGCCGGACCTGGTCGAGGCGCTCGTGTCCGACGCACCCGAGGCCATCGGTTGGCTCGAAGACCTCGGTGCGATGTTCGACAAGAACGCCGACGGCTCGATGAAGACAATCCACGGCGGCGGCACCTCGCGCCGCCGGATGCACACCGCCCGGGACTACACCGGTGCCGAAATCATGCGCACCCTGCGCGACGAAGTCAGGAGTCGGAGCGACATCACATTGCTCGAGTTCTCGCCTGCAGTCGAGCTCCTGACCGACGACAAGGGCGAAGTGACCGGCGCGATACTGCAGAACCTCAACCTGAACCGCTACTCGGTGGTCAGAGCCAAGGTAGTCATCATCGCCACCGGAGGCTCTGGCAGGCTCCACTACCAGGGCTTCCCGACCTCGAATCACTACGGCGCGACCGGCGACGGGCTCGTGCTCGCCTATCGCGCGGGCGCTCACCTCGCCTTCATCGACACGATGCAGTACCACCCGACCGGCGCAGCCTATCCGCAGCAGATACTCGGTCTGCTAGTTACGGAGAAGGTCCGTAGCATCGGTGCGCAGCTCGTGAACTCCGAAGGCAACCAGTTCATCTTCCCGCTCGAGACCCGCGACGTCGTCGCCTCGGCCATCATCCGCGAGTGCAGCCTCAACAAGTGCATCACGACCCCGACTGCGGTGCAGGCGGTCTGGCTCGACACGCCGATGATCGAGATCCGGCGCGGTGCGGGTACGGTCAAGCGCGAACTGCCGGCCATGGTACGCCAGTTCGGCCGGCACGGCATCGACATCGCCAAAGAACCGATGCTCGTCTACCCCACTCTCCACTACCAGAACGGCGGCGTGGAGATCGCCGCCGACTGCGCCACCAACGTACCCGGCCTGCTGGTGGCCGGCGAGGCATCTGGCGGTGTTCACGGCCGGAACCGCTTGATGGGCAATTCCTTACTGGACGTAGTGGTATTCGGTCGCAGGGCCGGAGTGGCCGCGGCCAAGGTCGCGAAAGAACGAACCGGTGACCCGCAACTGGGTCTCACCCATGTTGAGCGCTGGCGCAAGGAGCTTGCGGCCAAAGGCCTCGGCTCCGAGGTCAAGTCTCCCCTCCTCCTCCCCGACTACACCCGCAAATCCCGATGTCCTGCACTAGACCACTAGACCACTTGACCACTGGACCACTCTTCTAGCATGGACTTCTCCTTCGGCGAAGATGCAGACATGGTCCGCCAGACCGCACACGAGTTCGTGCGGCGTGACCTGCTTCCCCAGGAACCAAAGTTCCTCAATGCCAAAGACCCGGCTGAGCGTACGGCCATCGTCGAGGCGGCAACCGGCAGCCTCAAAGAGATGGGCCTCTACAGCGCGGGCGTGCCTGAAGCATTCGGCGGCGGTGGGCTTGGACCGATTGAGACCTGCCTGATTGCCGACGAGCTCGGCCAGACTATCATACCGGTCGAATGGGGCGAGCTCACGCCCATACTCTACGAGTGTTCGGACACGCAGAAGCCCAAGTACCTCGCGCCGGTGGTCGAGGGCGCGAAGACCTATTCAGTGGCGTTTGACGAGCCCGTGCCCTTCAGCGAGCCCGCCAAGATGGCCACCACCGCGACGCAGTCCGACAGTGGCTATGTCCTCAACGGCGCCAAGCTGCTCGCCAAACCCAAAGCCGACTTCTATCTGGTCTTCGCCATAGGTCCTATCGGCCCTATCTGTCTGATTCTGGATCCCGGTACTCCGGGCACCACGCTCACCGGCAACCTGCTGACCCTGAGGGACTGCGCCGTCACCGCCGAGCAGGTCCTCGGCCCTCCGGGCAAAGCCCTGAGCCTTGGCCGCAAGTGGTTCCCGCTCACGCGCATCATCCGCGCCGCGGCGATACTCGGCACCTGCGACCGCCTGCTCGAAGTCAGTGCCCAGTACGCCCACGACTGGACCTCAATGGGCACGCACATCTCCGAACGCGCGTCGATTCAGCAGACGCTTGCCGACATGGCCGGCGACATCGAGGCCCTGCGCTGGATGGTGTATCACACGGCATGGCTCGCGGCCGAAGGCAAGAAGGTCGAGTACGATTCGATGCTGGTGAAGCTGCAGTCTCAGAGGGTCCTGACCGAAACGGTCAACCGCTCGGTGCGCATCCACGGCGGCACCATCCCACCGATAGCCGAATGGCTGCGCAAGAACGCCGCCGATTCCGACGCGACTGACCTGCTCCGCCTCGCTGTCGCCCGCGAGACCATCTCCCGCCTTCAACCGTAGGCGCGGGACGAGTCCTCAGAATGGGGACTGTACCGGATTGCGGCCGAGTCTTCTCGGCCGGGGACTGTCCCCATTCTGAATCTGAAGTGGATCGTGTCCCAAGCCGGTAGCTGACGCAGACAGGTTCATCCGCAGATTGCGCAGATGACGCAGATTGTCTGGATTCTAACCGGGGCTTCTAGCTTGCGGCTTGAGGCTTGCGGCTAGTGCTGGATAACGACCTTGGTCACGCCCGACGCATCACGCTCTACGCCAGACGCCTGACGCACGAAGTAGACACCTGACTTCGGGCTGACCACCCTCCGCCCCATCGCGTCCAAGACGACGCTCGATGCCAGACGCTTGACGCCGGACGCCCCGGACAGAATCGTCGCTGGCGGCTTGTGGCTTGCGGCTTGGGGCTCTCCTCTATGCCCGCGCCGTAGAACTCAACAATCTGCAGCCCTGCTGTGTCGCTCGCCACGTAGGCATAGCCGCCGGCAACCGCCACACCAAAGGCGGGGCCCGGGGTGTTGTAGTACCCTCGCTCCTCCGGGGAACCGGGGTCGAATACGGCTATCACCCTGAGCCCGGAGTCGAGGTCTGCCACGTAGGCGTAGCCGCCGGCAACCGTCACTCCCCAGGAGAGACCTGGGGTGTCGCAGAACCCCCGCTCCTGCGGGTCTGCAGGGTCGGATACGTCTACCACCCTGAGCCCGGCAGAGTCATCTGCCACATACACGTAATCATCCGAGACTGCTATGCCATTGGCCTTACCCGGCGTCTTGTGGCGACACGCTCCCGGGGGTTTGCCGGATCGGCTACGTCTATCACTCTCACCCGATGACAGGAGTCGTCCGCAACATACGTATAGCCACCGGCAACCGCCACGCCAAAAGAGTCGTCCACTGTGTCGTCGCAGCATCCCACCTCCGACGGTGAAGCAGGATTCGATACGTCAATGACCCGCAGCCCGGCAAGGCCGTCTGCCACGTACGCGTAGTTCCCGGCAACTGCCACGTCCCTGGCCTGGCCCGGCGTGTCGCAGTACCCCGTTTCGTGCGGGGCCGTGCGAGCGGACACGTCTATGACGCACAACCCGCCGAAGTCTGCCACGTAGGCGTAGCTCCCAGCTACCGTAACGCCACAAGCCGAGCCCCGCGTTTCGCAGTAGCCGACCTCGACCGGGTGAGCCGGGTCCGAGACTGCGATCACTCGCAGCCCGGCGGCGCCATCCGCGACATAGGCGTAGCCTCCTCCCACGACGACGTCTCGGGCATTGCCCGGCGTGTCGCAGTATCCGACCAGCCGGACATTGAGCGAATCCGCAGCCAACGCGGCGTCGACCAGCAACAGAGCCAGACTGATCACTGGCAGCACGAGTACGTACTTCATGGTGCCTCCTGAGTGCATGATCATCGTCCGCTCTTGGGGCTCGTCAAGCCCGTGTCGTTCACCGTTGGATCGTACATCGTCTGTCGTTCGCTGCCCCAACGTTGTCCGCTTGGTGCCTCGGTGTCTTGGTGGTGAAGTCCTGTCTGGGTCGCGCCTAGCGCTTCGGGCGCGGATCCGGCGGGAGTGTCTTGGCCAGTTCGCGGAAGCGGGGAAGCATGACGCCGCAGAGCTTCTCTGCCAGTGTCTGGTCGAGCCCGCGGCTGATCCACAGCGGTGAGAGGATGTACTCGTCCAGTTGCGCCTTCTCCCCCACGCTATTCGGCTCGTGGTTCAGCGCCGCGGTGCAACAGGCACTGACCAGGCCGCGATAGACAACCCGCCGGTCGCCGGGCACGCCCGCCTCATCCAGCAATTGCTGCACCTCGGCCCACACTTTCTCAGTTGCTGCCTTGCGAGCAACGTCGTGTTCGTGGAGTCGGTTCACGAGTTCGCGGTGTTGTTCCTGCTTAAGGCTGAGCTTCCGGGCCGGAGCCAGAAGTCCTGCCTCGTATTCCGCCAGGCTCAGGTTCGGCAGCCAGTTGAGCTCTCCCGCCATCTCCAGCTCGGCGAAGCGACGACGTACGCCGTCCTCAAGCTCCCGAATAGCCTCCAGCGGAAACCCGCTGGCCTTCGCAAACCTGGCCTCAGATTCGGCCAGCTGCGTCTCCCTCTTCCCCGGCCTGGCGCTGCGCGTGCGGAAGAGGATGCCGAACCACTCCAACCCGTGTTTGAATAGCGGTTCGGTCACGGTCATGATGGGGTCCAGCCCGGTCTTGTTGACGGCGACTTTGAGGTACTCGCCGTATAAGTACCGCCGCCGCGCTGCCGCCGCGTTCTTCCGCGCGAGTTCCAGCCGCTTCAGCCGGTCGGGCATGGACGGCTCAGTCCTTGCGGGCACGTTGGCCTTCGGCTGGTCGAACTGACGGTCGTACTCTGTGACCTGGGCCTGCCACTTGGGCACTACCCCGGATACCGCGCGGGTAAGGACGACGTCATAGACCTTGTCTTGTGCCGTAGGCAGGCCGGTGTAAAGATCGAAAATGTCGTTGATGTCCCTGAACCCGGCGCGGCACCCGCGCAGGAAGTCGGCGATCAGGCCGAACGACGGATAGCGCTCATCGCCCTTCTCAAGTCTGCTTACCAGGTTCCCGGCGCTCTTCCCGGCCCGACCCATGGCTCGCGCCAGCTCCATCTGTGTCAGGCCCGCCTTCAGCCGCAAATCCCGAAGCCTGGAGCCCAGTTCCGACGTGAAAATGAACGTGTCCGGCGACCTCTTCATCTGAGGCAAATTCTACAGCGCTGTAGAATGGCAA
>VGIR01000038.1 GCA_016867815.1 candidate division WOR-3 bacterium
GAGCGCCCGAAAGTGGGGGCAACCCACTGGCGAGACCGACAGAACTGGCGGTCAGGCGAAGCAGGACCGTCGGAAGATAACTCTACTGAAAGCGAGACAGCTAACGCACGGCTTGACTCCATACCTGTCCATCCGTGGTTGCCACTCCGAGTCCGCCGTTCTGCATTTTGCCATCTGCAATCTGCATTGCCTCCTCGTCCTCTTTGTGTCCTTGTGATAGGATCCGGCCCTCCCCCTTCCGGAACAACAAGAACTTGCTGCTGTTGTTGGGATGTGGATAGTGTGGATAAAGTCGAGCTCGGTACAACGCCTTCCTTATCGGGTTAATGGTGCACCACAATGCGTTGTATTTAGTTATCCACCGAGTTATCCACATTCTATCCCCAATGTTAACCACATTCGGTTATCAACACGACTACCACCAGCTGTATCCACATACTTATCCACACCACTATTAGTATGCCTTGACATTGGAAGTCGAACTGGCATTCTGGGTTGATGGCCGACAGAACTTCCGCTTCAGACAGCAGGCTACCCCCTGGGCTGCTCCGGGGCCAGACCCCAGGGCGAGGACGCAAGTTGGAAGCTCGAAGGATGAGTGACGAATCAGGCCTGGGTTCAAACCATGGATGAACGCGAATGGACACCGGCATGTCTGTCCGAGCCATCGCCCGCCCGGCAAAGTGACCCATCTGCGTTCATCTCTGTCTATCTTTGGTTGTCTCGCTGGGTCTTCCGAGGTCGCAAAGGAGGAATAGTGCGGTCAACAGTCTGGTGCTGGTTGCTCGGCCTGCTCGACAAGGCCGAGTTCGGGCTCGTATCAAGCAACGTACCGATGGGCAGCCGTGCGATGCTGACATGCACTCTCCTCCCAAGGAACGTCTTCTCCGTGCGGCCCGCTACACGGCTGGTCGGCCGGGACTGTTCGTCGTCGCTGACGTCGATGCCGGTCCTTGCGCTTGACTTCAAGGTCGTTGGTTCTATATTGGCTGCAGCCATGATGCGCGAACCGTTCAGCCGTTTCAACCTCCACTACGACAGGTTCATGGTCAAGTACGTCGACTACAAAGGCTGGGTTGACTACGTCGTGCGCGTCTTCGGCCGCTTTCGATCCAATCCGAAGACGCTTCTCGACCTCGCCTGCGGCACCGGCATCCCGACCCTGATGCTCGCTCGGCGCGGCTACCGGATGACCGGCGTGGACCGCTCGCCGGAGATGCTCGCCGTGCTGGAGTCAAAGCGGGGCGACCTGCCGGTCGCGACCATCCATGCCGACATCCGCGACTTCACCGTGCCCGAACCGCTCGAGGCGGCAATCTGTTTGTACGACAGTATGAACTACCTCCTGACCGAGGACGACCTGGTTCGTTGCTTCCGCTGCGCGCGGGCGGCGGTCATGGCCGGCGGGCTCTTCGTCTTCGACGTGAACACGGTCTTCGGACTGGCCGAGCACTGGGGCACGCGGACTACCGCCCGCGAAGTCGGCGATATCTACTCGATATGGCAGCACGACTGGGACGGGGAAGCCCGTGTCTCCACGCTGACCCTGACCTTCTGGGAGAAGCCCGAGGCGGGAAAGACGGGAGAGAAGTTCGTGGAGATTCACCAGGAGCGGGGCTACCACCCGGAGGAGATCGAGCGCTGCCTCAAGAACGCCGGGTTCACTGCAATTCGTTTCTTCCAGCACGGTTCCTTCATCGAACCGGGTCCGCAAACCACGCGGATGATGGTGGTGGCAAGGTAGAAGCAGCCGATGGAGCTGAGTCTGCAGGCGGGCCTTCCCGTCGGGAACATCCTGGTTTCTTTGCGTCCTGGTGGAGAGTCCTTCTGCTTTGACATGGCTTGGGCGGCAGCTAGAATGGCGAGCACAGATGCAATTCATCGCTGACCTGCATATCCACTCCCGGTTTTCGCGCGCGACCAGCCGCGACATGGACATCCCGGCCATCTCGGCCGCGGCAAGGACCAAGGGCATCAAGCTGGTGGCGACCGGAGACTTCACCCACCCCGAGTACCTGCAATCGCTGAAGCAGCATCTGAAGCCGACAGGAACCGGGTTGTTCACGCACGACGACACATACTTCATGCTCAACGTCGAGCTGAGCGGCATCTACAGCGCCGGCGGACGCCTGCGCCGGATCCACAACATCGTCTTCGTACCGAGTTTCGATACGGCCGAGAAGCTGACCGCCTGGCTCGACGGCTACGGCAAGCTCGCCTCAGATGGCCGCCCCACGCTCGGCCTTTCAAGCTATGACCTGCTCGCGAAGTTGCTCGAGATCGACCCGCGAGCGTTTCTCGTGCCCGCCCACATCTGGACCCCGTGGTTCTCACTCTACGGCTCAAACTCCGGGTTCGACTCCATCGAGGAGTGCTTCGGTGATCTTTCGCAGGAGATATTCGCGGTCGAGACCGGACTCTCCAGCGACCCGCCGATGAACTGGCGGATATCGGCGCTCGACAACCGTACGCTCATCTCCAACTCCGATGCCCACTCACCGGGACGGCTCGGCCGGGAGGCCAACGTCCTTAGCTGCGACCTGACCTATGACGCCGTCCGCGACATCCTGAAGACAAAGGACCGCAAGCGGTTCCTCTACACGATCGAGTTCTTCCCCGAGGAGGGAAAGTATCACTTTGACGGGCACCGCGCCTGTAACGTGAGCTTTGCCCCGGCCCAGTCGCTGGTGAATGACAACCTCTGCCCGGGCTGCGGCCGGCAGCTCACCATCGGCGTACTCCACCGGGTCGAGCAGCTGGCAGACAGGAAGCCGGAGGAAGTGCCGACCGATGTGATACCGTTCAAGCATCTCGTCCCGCTCGAAGAGGTCATCGGTGAGGCGCTGGGCGTAGGCCGGGACACGGCACAGGTGCACAAGCTGTATGAGTCCATGGTCGCGGCGCTCGGCAGCGAATTCGAGATTCTCCTGAACTCGCCGATTCCGGAAATTGAGAGGAACTCAAGCGACCGCGTTGCGCTCGGCATCGAAAGGATGCGTCGGGGCGAGGTGCAGGCGACCGCGGGCTACGACGGCGTGTTCGGAGTCATACAGGTCCTGCCCGGCGCCCCGCCGACACCGGTGGCGCGCGACGCCGCGCCGGGAACACAGATGGGGCTTTTTGGGTAATGACGAATGCCGAATGACGAACGTCCGGGCAGACACAGTATGAAGACTCTCTGGGCGCCGTGGCGGGCCGAGTACATCTATTGCGCTGCGGGCCATGACTCGACCGGGAAACGCCACTGCCTGTTCTGCAACCTGCTGAAGACGAAGGACGACCCGAAGCATCTGATTCTCCACCGGGGACGGCGCGCCTTCGTGGTGATGAACCGCTTCCCCTACAACAACGGGCACGTGATGGTTGCGCCGAGCCGGCACGTAGCGACCTTCGAGAGATTGACCGCTGAAGAGGGCGCGGAGTTGTTCCGGCTGGTGCAGAAGTCACTCGCAGTTCTGCGGCGACAGCTGAAGCCGCAGGGCTTCAATGTCGGCGCGAACCTCGGCCGGGTCGGGGGCGCAGGGGTGGCCGGGCACGTGCACATCCACATCGTGCCGCGCTGGCTCGGAGATGTGAACTTCATGCCGCTGTTGGCCGAGACCAAGGTCATCAGCGAACACCTCTCCGAAACCTACGACCGGCTCCGCCGGCAATTCCGAAGTCCGAACGACGAATGACGAATCAAGTCCGAAGGGCAGAAACGTCGGTGGCAAGAATAACAACTCCGTTGGATCGGCAATTGGGTCATTCGAGCTTGAATCGGAATTCGAGCTTCGTACTTCGAGCTTAGGTCAATGGTCAAGGCCGTTGTCTTCGACGTCGACAATACCCTGGTCGACTTCCGGAAGTGGAAGAACGCCGCGGTCGACGCGGCCATTGTCGCGATGATCGACGCCGGGCTCGATCTCACCCAGGAACAGGCGCGCCGGAAGATCTTCGCGATCTACGACGAGAAAGGGATCGAGTACCAGGGCGTCTTTGACGACTTCCTGCACGACGTCCTCGGCTACATCGACCATCGGGTTCTCGCCGCCGGGATCGTCGCCTACCGGCGGGCGCGGGAAGGGGCGCTGGTATCCTACCCGCACGTAAACCTCGCGCTGCTGCGTCTGTTCCGCCTGCACCTGAAGCTGGCCGTAGTTTCAGACGCACCGCGCATGCAGGTCTGGATGCGGCTGGTACAGCTCGGCGTGGACATGTTCTTCGACACGGTCGTGACTTTTGACGACACCGGCGTGCGCAAACCCGCACCGGAGCCCTTCCGGAAGGCGTTGGAGTTGATGCAGGTGCGGCCGGCAGAGGCGGTGATGATCGGGGATTGGGCCGAGCGCGACATCCTCGGCGCCAAGACCCTCGGCATGACCACGGTCTTCGCCCGCTACGGTGACGAGTTCGGCACGAAAGTGTCGGGCGCGGACTTCGAGGTCAACGACGTGCTGGAGATAATCCCTATCGTTGAACGGCTGAACGCGAGCTAGATGAACCAGCCGAAGTCAGAAGGCAGACACCAGAAGGCAGAAGTCAGACGTTCTGAGATCGGAGACCGGCTTCTGAGTTTCGCAGTGGACGTTGTCAGGTTCTGCCGCCGCCTTGAGCGAACGCCGACGAGTCGCTATGTCGCCAATCAACTGATGCGCGCCGCGACGTCGACCGGAGCCAACTACCGGGAAGCCTGCAGCGCCGAGAGCCGCGCTGACTTCGTGCATAAACTGCAACTTGTGCTGAAGGAAACCAGAGAAGCTGAGTACTGGCTACAGTTGCTGTCGCGTTCGGACTTCGTCCCCGATGGTGCACTTGCACCTCTCCTAGGCGAAGTCGACCAACTCATCAGGATTATGGTCAAGTCCGTAGTCACAGCGAAATCGAAAGCATGAGCCCTCCCGCAGTTCTGCATTCTGCACTCTGCCTTCTGACTTCTGACTTCGGTCGATGAGCATCTACGGAATCGGAATCGACTTGGTGAACGTGGGGCGCGTTCGCGCTGCGCTCGATCGCTATCCCGAGCGTTTCCGCAGCCGGGTATTCACACCCGCCGAAGTCGGGTTCTGCGAAACGCTCGCTGACAAGTACCCGTCCTACGCGGGCCGGTTCGCGGCCAAGGAGGCATTCTCCAAGGCGCTCGGCACCGGGCTAAAAGGCGCAATCGGCTGGACCGAGATCGACGTCTGCGACAACGAACGGTCGCGGCCTACCATACGCGTGACGGGCCGGGCGGAGAAGATACTCGCGGGCAGGAAGGTGCATCTCAGTATCTCCCACCTGCCCGACTACGCAACGGCAATCGTGGTAATCGAAGACTAGCTCGCCCGCGGGCATTGGTGTTCACCACCCGCCTGGGGACAAACGGAATGCCGTTCTCGCCGCAACGCAGAGGCCGGGTCAGGCGCACGGATTGTTTCTTCGCCTCCGGAGTCCATGATCAGTCATCGATGGTGCATCAGCGAGCCGGCCGCTGGACGCTGCTGCTGCTCGGCCTGGCGGCGCTTTCCTGCCGCACCCCTGACTACCTACCGCTCAAGGACAACCTGGTCTGGCGCTATGCCGCGACCGGATGCGAGATCCGTCCGGGGCAGGCGATCGCAGCCGATAGCGTGGCCTACGCGCTCGCCGTCACCGGCTCGGCAATTGCACCCGGACTGGGGCGCGTGTACGAGGTGCATCTCACGCGCGACGAGGAGCCCTACCTTACGTTCTTCTTCCGCAAGACCCGGGACGCGGTCTTCGTGCTGCCCGCGACGCATCTCGACGGTCTCGAGCCAACCTCGGACTGGGTGAAGCTGCTTGAACTGCCGCTGCGCCAAGGAGCTCTCTGGTACGGCGATCCAGAACGCTCGGTTTCGTTTGAGGTGATGTCGCGAGACAGCGTGTTGATCCCGGCCGGCCGATTCCGCAACTGCTTCCGGATCCGCATCCAGGCGCCCGACCCGTACCGGATGGACATCTGGCTCGCGCCTGACGCGGGCATCGTTCGCTGGCAGCGGACACTCTCCGCTTTCCTGTCGGAGAATTCGGTGCGAATCCAGCACTGATACTCCGCGCCTCTCCCCTCGACTTTTCCCCTCAGCCACGACCCCTGCGCGGATGTCTCTTCCCCCAAGTCATTGTCTTTGCGTGCGAAAACGATTGACAATCCTTTCGATATTCGTATTCTCTACGCGATGGATTTTATGACCCAACGTTCGCGGGTCACCTTGATGAGTCTGTCGCTACTCCCTCGACATACAATTGTCCGTAACACAACCTGTCTGCGTCGGATCGGCCGGCGTGGGCTAAGCACAAACCAAAGGAGGTGCGAATGGTGAAGAAAGCAAAGAAGGCCGTCAAGAAGACAGCCAAAAAGGGCAAGAAGAAGTAGTCTTCCTGATAGCCCACCATTGCCGCCGCGTATTCCGCGGCGGCGTGGCTTTCATGGCTCATCTGCATCGAGACGGCTGGTCGGGAAACTGCACGAGAAGAGAGCGGCCCGGACTGAGCCCGAGCCGCGACTGCAGATGGACGAGGACTAGCGGACCCGGATTGCCTTGCCTGTCTTTCCCGACTCGCGGGTGAAGTAGACCCCCGGCTTGAGCGCCTCTGAACGCCTTCCCAGCGCATCGTACACAAGCGCGCGGCCGTATGGTATGCTGACTGCGATCGACGGCCGCGGTTGCTCGCGAGCCGCGGGGGCTTGCGGCGGCTCGGCGATTCCTGCGACCGGCACGTCCACGTTGCCGTAGACGTCACGGCTGGTTCCCTGCTCCCATACGACCAGGCAGTTCGAATCCGAGAAGGCGAGTGCCGGCCACCAGCGTTGGACCGCGCTCGTGCCCGAGACCGGGAACCGGCCTCCGAGCAGAGAACCGTCTTTGGCGATGAACTGACCGAAGATGGTCTCGGGCAGGTTGTTCTCTCCCGACATCCAGACCGCCAGGAATCTGCTGCCGTCATAGGCGACGTTTGCCCAGCGGTGGCAGCCGCCATCGGCGGCAATCGGGATGGTGCTGCCGACGAGGTCGCCCTGGCGCGACACCAGGTTGCCGTAGAGTTGGAGCGCAGGATAGGTGCCCTGGTGCCAGACCACGAGGTAGTTCGAGTCACCGAAGCAGAGATTGGGCCCGGACGCGGTGCCGGGCGCAATCTGGAATGCACCATCCTCCGGCAGTCCCTCGCGATTGACGAACCGCCCGTACGAACCGTTGGAAGACCCGGACCAGACGACGAGGCTCCGCTCGCCGTCGTCGGCCACGTTGGGCCGGTACTCGTACGCGCTCGACGTCGAAACCCTCACGCCCGAGTCCAGCACGACGCCCGCAGGCGACACCCGCGCCGCGAACGGGTGATAGGCATTGGACGGGCCATACTTCTCGTCGGACCAGACCACGAGGTAGTTCTCGCCCGTGAACGTGACCGTCGGGTCGCTCTGGATGAACGAGTCGTCGGCGATGTTGCAGATGAGGAACGTATTCAGGGTGTCTAGGTCGGGAGTGACACGCACTCCCATCAGGTCGCCCTTGGTTCAGCAGTGCTGGCGGGTGACCACGAGGAAGTTCGAGCCGTCCCACGCCGCGCTCACGCGATAGCCGACACTGTCGGTGTAGAACTCGACGCCGGCGGGGTCCAGAACCTGGCCCTGCTTGGTCACGCGTGCACCGTAGACGCCGGTGAGCGGGTACTCGCGTTGGTCCTCCCAGAACACATAGAACTGGTCCTGGGCATAGACAACGGAGGAATAGCCCGTGAAACCGGACGCGGTGCAGATGGGGAAATCGGCACCAACCAGAGCCAGCAAGAGCAGCGTACTCATAGTTACCTCCGACGGAATTCTACTTCGCGACGAGTCAGGCGCAAGGTCCTATGGATCGACGGTAATCACCGAACCCTCATCGAAACGGATGACGAACTGCTTGCCGTGCACGTTGGTCCGTGAGTCAACTCCCAGGGAGTCAACGTGGAAGTCCCCGAAGTACAGCTCGACCAACTCCGTGCCATTGGGCGCGATGCCTACCGGCGTGGTGAAATGGACTGTATCTCCGGGGCCAGTACCGGGCAAACCGCTGGGCACCGGGTATCCGCAATGGTCCGCGCCGATGTAGAAGTCCCTCATGAAGGCAGAGTCCGGCGTTGCATAGAACTCGAGCCAGCTGCTTTTGTCCTCGATGGTTCCGTCGTTGATGACTCTTATCAGGAAACCCGAGCTGTCCGGGGTGAGCATGGGCGCACCGACCGTTCTCAACCCGCTCGAGACCTGCTGGTCGGTGCGGCCGGTGTTCCGCAGGTCATGGTGGAACTTGGGCCACGGCGAATCGGCCAGCGGACTCGTTCCCCTGAGCGCGTAGAGGTAGCCGTCGTCGCAGGTGAAGTAGATCGTCCCATCCGACCCAATGGTCGGAGATGAGCCAACGTAGCCGCCGGTCTGGTACCGCCACTTGAGGGTCGCGTCCGAGAACAGCGCATACAGGCCACCCGACGTGCCGAAGTACATCGTGCCTTGAGCGGTGACTGCCGGAGAGGAACCCCCGGCCTGCTCGTTGGGCACGAAGCGCCATCTAGTAGTACTGTCAGGACTGAGCGCGTACAGGACGCCGCTGCCGTAGGGCCCGCCGCTCGATACGGCATAGACCGTACCGTCCAAGGCAATTGCGGGAGAGGAATTGACGCCGGCGTCCAGTACCCTGGACCATCTCAGGCTGCCGTCAGGCGTGAGCGCGTAGAGGCTTGGTGACAGGTACCCGCTGGCCGCGCCGCAGTAGATCGTGCCGTCCGCGCCAATGGCCACTTCTGCCCGGTAGGCATGATCGTCGAGGAGATAGTACCACTTGGGCGTCCCATCGGGCCGGAGGGCATAGAGGAAGCCGTCAAAGGAACCGATGTACACTGTGCCGTCGGCCGCGACGGCCGGGGACGACGTAACCGGGCCGTTAGTCTGCAAGTTCCATTTGAGCGTGCCGTTCGGGTTCAAGGCATACAGGTAGCCGTCGCTTGAGCCGAAGTAGACTGTGCCGTCGGCCGCGATGGCGGGCGACGACCTGATGTAGCCACCGGTGGCGCAGCGCCACACCAGGACCCCGTCCGGACTCACCGCGTGGAGGCAGTTGTCCGAAGACCCCACGTAGACAGTGCCGTCCGCCGCGATGGCCGGCGAGGAACGCACTGGCGCACCGCTGACGTATCGCCACTTGACCGTTCCGTCCGGACTGACCGCATACAGCGCGCTGTCGGACGACCCGACATAGATGGTGCCGTCCGCACCTATGGCCGGAGCCGAGGACAGGTAGCCGCTGTAACCGTCGGCGAGCCGGAGGCGCCAGAGCAGAAGCGTATCGGGAGGCCGCACCACAATCTGGTGGGGCGCAGACCAGAGAGACGTCAACTCGCCGGTGTCCTTTGCCTGCGCGGTGACGACGTAGGTGTCGGGCTCCAACCAGGCGTGCTTCATCCTGACCGGCCCGCCCGAGGGAACGAACTCACTCCACTCCGAGGTGTCGCCGTCACCCCAGGCAAACCGGATCGCTACCGGGACGTTGTCGGGATGGTCCGCCCCGGCAAGAAATGTGTAGGACGAATCCTGACCCCCGAGCCCCGGTCCCAGCGGTGCCGTCGGGGTCCCGGGCGGCCAGCGAACTGTCACCCGCACCAGCAGTCCGTCGGAGGAGTCGGATGTCAACAGAGACTGGTCCTGCACCAGCGAGCGTACCTCGTAGGTACCCGTGTCTGACCACTGGTGAGTGAACGCGACCGTGTCGCCGCTCGCGAACCAGCCTACCCAGTAGGTCGTGGTGGTATCGCCCCAGTCGAAGCGGACCGCGAGGCTGTCGCCATCCGGGTCGGCGACAACTGCCCTGAAGGTATACGACGTGTCCTTCAAGCAGTAGTCGGGACCGGTCGGGGCCGCAGGCGTATCCGGCGGGTGGTTTGTCCTGCACGCCAGTCCTCCGGCCAGCACGGCCGACAGGATCGCAGCAGACACGGCTTTCGTCCAGCTCATTCTCTCTCCTTACCTTCCTCCTCCCACGCGCCCGGTATTCTCCAGGTCGTGGTGGAACTTGGGCCAGGGCGAATCGGCCAAGGGACTCGTCCCCTTGAGCGCGTAGAGGTAGCCTTCGCCACTGGTGAAGTAGACTGTCCCATCGAGCCCGATTGTGGGTGAGGAAACGATGGGAGCATCGGTCTCGAACCGCCACTTGAGCGTGCCGTCGGCATTCAACGCATAGAGACAGCCGTCCGCTGAACCGAAGTAGATGGTGCCGTCAGCCGCGATTGCCGGCGCAGCCCCAATGTCGCCGCCGGTCTGATATCGCCATTGGACGGTGCGGTCGGGCTTGAGCGCGTAGAAGCAGCCGTCGGCCGAGCCGAAGTAGAGCACGCCGGCAGCGCCGACCGCGGGAGAGGAACGGGCGCTGTTGCCCGCCAGCCTCCACTTGACAGTCCCGTCCGGTCTGAGCGCATAGAAATCGAGGCTGCCCGAGTTGGTGCCGAAGTAGATGGTACCATCCGCGCCGACTGCGGGGTCGGAACCGGGAACTCCATTGCCGGTGCCACACACCCACCTCTGGGTGCCGTCGGGATTGAAGGCGAAAAGGGAGCCCGGCGTACCGAGGTAGATTGTTCCGTCGGCCGCTATCACCGGGAATGCCGTCACGCCGCCAGCCGTGGTTCTATGCCACCTTAGGCTGCCGTCCGGGTTGACGGCATGGATCCCGTAGTCGTTGGTGCCGATGTAGATCGTCCCGTCGGCGGCGATGGCCGGGGCGCCCAGGACTTCGGAGTTGGCATGGAAGCGCCACTTGAGAGTTCCGGTTGGCAGAACGGCGTACAGACCGTTGTCGGGTGAACCGATGTACACGGTCCCGTCGGCGGCGACTGCCGGGGATGCCTGAAGCGGGTGCCAGATCCGGCAGCGCCACAGCCGCGTGCCGTCGTGATCCACCGCGTGCAGACAGCTGTCCGGCGACCCGACGTAGATGGTACCGAGTGGACCGATGGCCGGCGATGAAGGAACGTCCCGGTTGTCGCCCGTTGCCAGCTGCAGGCGCCACTTGCAGAGCGTATCCGGCGGCCGGATGACGATCTGGTGCGGAGTCGACCAATACGAGAGCACGTTACCCGTGTCCCGGGCCTGCGCCCGGACCGCATAGGTGCCTGGTACGGTCCATCCGTGGCGCATGGCTAGCGATTCTCCCGAGGCCAGGAAAGGGCTCCAATCGGTCGTGTCGCCGTCGCCCCACGCAAACCTGATGGCCAACGGGACGCTGTCGGGATGCGATGCCGATGTCGTGAAGGTGTACCAGAAGTTCAAGGCCCCCTTGCTCGGCCCGGACACAGTCTGCGGCGGGTTCGGTGTGCGACGCAGCACGACTCGCACGGCATGTGCGTCCGACCATCTGGACATCAGGTGCCCCGCGTCCATGGCCTGCACCCTGACCTCATAAGTCCCGGTGTCGCCCCAGGCGTGGGCCATGGAAATGGTATCGCCCTCGGTCACGAGGCCATTCCAGCTGGTGTCGCTGATGCCGGCCAGTCCCGACCAGGGCGAACTCGTGGAATCGCCCCAGTAGAAGCGGACCTCCACATCGCCGCCGTTGGGGTCCACCACCGACGTCTTGAAGGCGTAGGTCGTGCCTTTGTAGCACCATTCCGGACCGATCGGCGCTTCCGGCGCATATGGCGCGCGGTTCTTGCTGCAGGATAGCCCCGCAGCCAGCGCCAGGACAAATGCGGTCGCGGAGAGCGCGTCTCTTCTATTCACTCTCCCTCCTTACCTGCCTCCGCCGACCCGGCCCGTGTTGCTGAGGTCGTGGTGGAACTTGGGCCACGGCGAGTTGGCCAGAGGACTTGTTCCCTTGAGGGCGTAGAGGTACCCGTCATAACTGACGAAGTAGATAGTCCCGTCGCTCCCGACGATCGTCGGTGACTCGACGTTGCCGCCGGTCTGATAGCGCCACTTCAGTGTAGCGTCCGGGTACAGGGCGTAGAGCGCGTTGTCGTCCGAGCCGATGTAAACGACCCCGTCCGACGCCACGGCCGGAGAGGCATGAATCGCCTCCTGGGTGCCGTACTTCCACTTGAGCGTTCCATCCGGATACAGGGCGTAGAGGAAGTTGTCCACCGAGCCGACATAGACCGTGCCGTCGGCAGCGATGACCGGCGATGATTCGACGTTGCCGCCGGTTTCATACCGCCACTTGAGCGAACCGTCCGGGTTCAGGGCATAGAGGTAATGGTCGGTGCAGCCGAAGTAGACTGTGCCGTCAGTCGCGATTGAGGGTGACGAAATGATGTTGCCGCTGGTACGATAGCGCCACTTGAGAGTGCTGTCGGGTCTCAAGGCGTAGAGGCTCCCCGCCCCGAAGTAAACGGTCCCGTCGGCCCCTATCGCCGGCGACGAATTGATGATCCCGTCGGCAAGAATGAACCAATTGAGGGCACCGGTGGGTGTGAGCGAGTAAAGGTAGCTGCCGTATGAGCCGACGTAGATGGTGCCGTCGACCGCGATTGCCGGGCAGCACGTGACGTTCCAGTTGAGCAGGTAGCGCCACTTCAGGACGCCGGACGAATCCACCGCATTGAAGTAGTAGTCCTCCGACCAGAAGTAGACGGTGCCGTCGGCCGCCAGCGCCGGCGAGGACGGAATGCGGCCGCCGGCCTGGTAACGCCACTTGGGCGTGCCATCGGGGTTGATCGCCCGGAAGGAGCTGTCGGCCGCCCCGACGTAGATAGTGCCGTCCGGACCGATGGCCGGACAGACCTCAGCGCTGGCATCCAGCTGCCGGCGCCACTTGATGAGCATGTCCGGCGGGTGAATGTGGATTTCGTGGGCGCTTGACCACTGTGAACGGGCGGTACCCGTGTCCCGAGCCTGTGCCGTGATCGAGTAGGTCCCCGTGTCCTGCCAGGCGTAGCTCAATCCCACCGATTCGCCCGAAGCCACGAAGTTGCTCCAGTCGGAAGTGTCGCCGTCTCCCCAGGCGAACCTGATGGCGACGCTGAAGTTGTCGGGTTGGAACGCCGCGCTCGCGAACGTGTATGAAGAATCCGTAGCGCCCTGGTCCGGTCCGGCCGGTTCGGCCGGCTCGTCCGGCGACCTGACCACCACGACGGACAGCCCGGCCGAGAGACCGGATGTGGCGTGTTCGGGGTCCTGCGCAAAAACGCGGACGAGGTAGGTACCGGTATCAGACCAGGCGTGAGTCAACGCGATGGTTTCTCCGCCGGCAAACCAGCCCGACCAGGGCGAGAGGGTAGCGTCGCCCCAGTCGAAGCGGATAGCCACGCTGTCACCCTCCGGGTCGCTCGCCGCCGCCATGTATGTATATACTGTGTCCTTGGCGCAGTACACCGCGCCAACGGGCACGGCCGGTACCCCTGGCGCGCGGTTCTTTGGACCATCGCAGTCAGGAACCGCGACCAGCCCGAGGACGGCAACCGCTGCCAGGAACAGCCGGACATGACTTCTATACATCGGACCTCCCGCGACGCTCCGGCGTCGCCAGCCGGACTTCTGCTTCCAAGCTAAGTCTAAGCCCACGGGCCGGATATAGCAAGAGCTGGTTCGCCAGCACCGGGGAGCAGGACTTCGCGCAAGGCTCTCGCATGTCCGCCGCCCCTGAAGAGCGAAACCCGGCGGCACTCCCTGAGCGCCCTGGGCCCGGGTCAGGCATGCCTGAATCCCGGACCCGCTTCCCCTGCGTCAGCCTTGTCTGCCTAGTAGCCCTGCAAGACAGCAGAACGGGGCTTGTACCTCTTTTCTCCGTCGCCACGCGCTCCCGGAACAGCTTCAACATCCCCGACAGCACCGCCGGGTCCAACCCTTCCCGCTCCCACTTCGCTGCGAGCGTCTGGGCCTGCAGGTACCGTGGCGACCCCGGGCCCCCGTTCACCGTACACCCCTGAATCTGCAGCCGGTACAGCTGCCGCGCAAACGCCAGGTATGACGGGAACAGGATCGTCCTGACACCGCTACTCCCGAGCAGAGGCCTCACCATTTCCGCACGCTCGCATAGGGCCTCGGTTGCGCTTATGTGCGCGTTCGTGCCCGCGATCGACAGCTTGCCCCGCGGGCCCAGTGCCCGCTTCGCGCAGTCCGACATCGCCTCGCACGGCATCCGGGCAGCCCAGTTTTCCACCCGCTCCTGCGCTGACTTCGCCATTGGTGCGCCTCCACGAAGCGGGCCACAATCACCGGGGCGAGATCCCTCTCCGTCCACAGTGCCTACAGACACTCGATCTCGGTCGTCGCCGCACAGCCGGAGAAGCTGTCCTTGGACCTGGCCACCTGCCTGCCGAATGCCATGTACGACGACAACGAACTCGTCGGCACCGGGCGGTTCTCGTCCACTCCATTCAGTACCATCCTCACCAATTCTCCCACCTGCACCGATCGCTCGGCCGCGGCAAAGTGCTTCCTTTCCGCCAGCTCCAGTCGATGCTTCATAACCGGCGACAGCGCCCCCTCTGTCATCTTCGCCTCCCACTTCTCTACCCTCACCTCAATCGGCCTCTTCGCGATTTCACCTGCTCCTTTCTCCCGCCTCTATCCCAGTACGAAGCTCCTTCGTGCCGAACTCACCCTCTCCGCCTACCTCCGACCTCCCTCTCTCCACCCTTCCAGCTTCCATTTCTCTTCAAATGAGCCAGAATTCGCCCGTGCCCTCCCTTGCCTCCCGACGGTTTCTGTCAGCAGACTCGAGTGCGTCTCCCTGGCTCCTCATCGGGCCTGCTCACAGCAGGCGTGTAGATACTTTCCACAGCGTCACCCAAGAGCCTGCCACCGTACGGCCGGGGTAGGGTGACGTGGATCCGTAGAGAAGCAGGCCTCTTTGACCGTCAGGGGGGATTCCCCCCTGACGGTCAAGAGGGACTCCCCCATGGGATAGGCCGTCAACAGACCCTGCAGATGCCACCAACACCAGTCAGAGACGCAAGACTTGTTTTCACAGTTGGCTAAGGAAGCAGGCGGGCGTGGGACCGGGGAAGGAACGGATTGTGACCTCAACGTGACTGGGCGGCAGGCACGACGGAACACGAGGCCTGGGGAGGACACCCCATTCACTGTTGTGAGGCGCGTCAAAGTCCGAGCCGGGGAGAGGCACCTGATTTCGGGAAGCTTCGGGACGTCTTGGCATCTTCCGCCCGCGGACCTGACCTAGGCAGGACCTTTGCGCAGTATCCCGTGATGAGCGACGCGTGCAGGACGCGGTGCCAGGCAGACGAAGCGACGGTGACGTCGTCATCGAGCCAGATGAGAAGGGCGTACTGTATCAGCTCCGTCCCGGCTCTGCGTGGACCAGAACCCCACGGCCGGAGCGCCTCTCGTCAGGGCTGAGTCCCCGGCATGCCCGAGGTCTCCGGACAAGCTCTATGTCCCCGTTTTCTGGTCATCAACCCCCGTTCCCATAGTCTCTTGCTCTGCCACGGACGCCTCGGCTGCGATTCGCCTGGTCGAGCGGATTCTGTCACGGGATAGCGGCTACCTCGTTTCGCTGGTGATGTACCCGCAGGGCCTGATCTGCTGCCGGTTAAGCGACTCGACTCAAACTCCCGGGCGGCGCGACTGCGGGTCAGACGTCGCGGCGACTGTGCGGCCGCTCACCCGGCAGCTATCAAGAGCTAGTAATGGTGCTGCAGGGAAAGGATGGAGTGCAGGTAACTCTCAGGCACCTGCTGTTCAAATTGTTGGGACCGAAACTCCCCGACAGGAGCTTGCATCCCACAATCGCCCGCTCTTCTTCTGTTGACCTGATGAAGACCATGAGCTTGGGAGCGCTCCATCTCTTCTTTTCCGCACTAGTCATGGCTCCTTCTTCTTCCGAACCTGCGCCTTGGCCCATCCTTAACCTCCGCTTGTCATCCATCTTCCATGTTTCGCTTTCAGCCCTCCTGATATCCCAGCGCCTTTGCCCGGCCGTGGGCGACCCGGCAGAAGTAGTCGACCACCATATCCATTTCCCCGCTCTCCAGATATGCGTGTGCCGGGCAGCAGAGGCAGAGGTTGGCGACATGGCAGACACCACAGCGTTCGAGGAGCTCCTTCCGGCTCGAACGCAGGTCGCGTATCCGGGGAACGTGGTGGTGCCAGGCGTCGTGAAGCGTGCCTCGGCGCAGGTCGTAGACCGTGTCCGGATGCCAGAGCGAAGAACAGAGACGGAACCGCCCGTCGTAGCTGACCGTGAAGCTGCCTCTTCCCGCTCCGCAGAGGAAAAGGTAGCTGCCCTCATGGCAAGGGGACCGTGTCAGAATGAACTTATCGCAGCCCTTCTTTAAGGCACCGAGGCGTTCTTCGTCGGCGCTTTCGACCTCGACAATCTCATCCGGGGCGAGACGCTCGGCCAGGATTTCGGCGTTGCGGACCGCGTCGCCGTCAAAGCGCAGGTGCAGCAACGGATCGAACCGGTAGTAGTCCCTAGTCCGGGCGCGGCAGAACCTGGCCAACTCCTGCAGTTCGTGGACGTTGGAGCGAAGGGCCATCGCCTTCAGTCGTACCTTGACGCCGCCTGAGAGCAGCCGATCCAGACCGCGCACGAAGGCCTGGAACGAACCCGGACGTCGCGTAACCCGCTCGTAGGTGGCTTCGGTTGCACCATACATTGTCACCTCGATGTCGCGGGGCGGGTACTTCTGGAACAGTTCGACGTGCTCCATCTGCACCAGACAGGCGTTGGTGAAGACCGAGACGAGCAGGCCCAAGCGTTTGAGCCGGAGGTAGATCTCGGAAAAGTCCTCGCGCAGCAGCGGCTCGCCCCCCGTCAGCAGGCACCACATGGCGCCCATTGAGGCGGCCTCGCGGGCTATGTCCTCAATCTCGCCCGGCGAGAGTTCGCGCGCGCGGGCGTTCAGGTCATCGGCGGGCAGGTTGATGTAGCAGTGGCGGCAGTCGTTGTTGCAGCGGGCGGTGACTTCGATCTCAAAGGTAATCGGCACTCGCCGATCCTTCATCCGGTCCCAGAGTTCGAAACGGGGAAGTACATCGACCGAGGTATAGGCAGAGGTCCGGACGGGACCGGGTGAAGGAAGACCCGGAACTAGAGACCGGGTCTCCGGACCGGAAAAAGGGTTTGTCGTCGGTCGAGCGTCTCTCATGCTCTGCTCAACCTTGCCGTTGTTCCCTGGTTCTGCCCCTGCCTTCACCTAGACCTCAACCCGACGCCCGGTGCGTTCCGGCCAGCGTCCCATTGAAGACGCAGGCCTCCGCGATGATACGGCTCTTGGTCAGCAGCCACACGACTTCGGCGAATTCGCTTCTCCCAAGTCGCCGACCGCATCTGGTAGTGAACTTGAGTCGGACCGCGCCGAGGCTGTCTTTGGAATCGAAGAGGGTGAGCAGTTCACACAGGTCTTCCTCGTCCAGGTCGGGGTTGAAGAACGGCTCGTGAATAGCGGACTGACCGCAAGACCCGGCCAGCCTGGTGACAAGGACAACTGTCTTCTTCTCCTTCAGATGAAAGAGCGACAGCAGCTTCACCAGTGGGTGCCGGACGAAAACCTGGTCGTCCTTGAGACGCGCAAGGAACTGCTCCTTGCCGATGGAAACGGCGACGCCTGCCGCGCCGTCCGGAGGGAAGACCGACGCCGCAATCCGCCAACCACCTTTGCAGGTGAAATTGCGGCATACTTGGGGTCTATCGGCGTAGATGGAACACTTGTTGTCTTGCAGGTGGACGCAGGCCCCGTCACCTCTCTTCCTCAGCCGCCATCCCCGATGAGGACATGCAGGCGCCTTCTCTCTGCACGAATCGTTTGACAGGGCGCAGGCCTGCTCCGCGTCGTAACTCCCGGATGCGTATTCCTGGGTTGTCAGAGGGATGTCCCATTCCATGCGACAACACATGCCCTCGCACCAGGGCAACACCTCCAGACAATCGCCGTCAAGAACGAGTCTGCGCCCCCTGCCGCTCAGGCGGGCGCCGGGCACGGACCGGCCTCTCTCGGGCATCACCAGCCTTCCCTTCCGGCCGCCGCCTCCTGTGTCCGAACTACTTTTCAAGCGAGATGGGTATCAGCTTCAGGGCCGAAACGGGAGAGAAGTATCGGGCAGCCGGGTCCACCGGAATCTCAACCCGCATCTCTATTTCAACTTTCTCGAGCGGCTGCGCCCGTCGCGGACTTCCCAGGCCCGCTCGCCGACAAACAGCAGGCCGAGGTCGCGGGCCTGAGCGTGTGCGACATCGCACAGGTACTCGACCGGCGTGTCGAGCGTGCCCTGCTCGGCCCAGGATTTGGCCGGGCACTGTTCGCAGAGGCCTTTCAGGAAGCAGCGGGCGCAACGCGCAAGATAGTCGGGGTTCGTGGCTCTTCTTTCCCGCAGGCGCGGGAAGAAGTTCGTGAGTGCGTCCCGGAGCGAACCGGCCTTCAGGTCGTAGGTCGTATCCGGATGACGCAGCATCAGGCACATCTGCGCCCGTCCGTAGGCATCGATGCAGGCCCCGCGGCCGGCGCCGCAGGCAAAGAGCCGTTCTCCGGCTGGCCCCATGAACTTCGAGCAGAACTGGCGCATCTCCTCATGACGTGCTGCGCGGTTGCGGCTAAGGATGTCTACGCCCTCTTCGGGCGAAAGTCGCAGCCCGGCAATCTGGCGGTTCTTGACCTCGGAGTCTCGCCGCCCGCGAAGGTCGAAGAACATCGAATAGCCGGGGGGCTTGTCCATGGCGGTAATCGTCGCCGCCCACGTCTCAAACTCATCCATCTCACGCCGGTTCGGCGGTAGGAGAACGCCCTTCACGACGAACGGCACCCGGCACTCAAGCAGCAGGTCAATGCCGCGGCGGAACTCGGTGTACGAACCCGACGACCGCGACACCGCCTCATAGGACTCCGGCTTCATGCCGTAGACCGTGACTTCGGCCAACTCACCGGGCGGAACGCGGGCAAAGAGGTCGGCAAGCTGCGGCGTGACCAGACGGGCGTTGGTGAAGAGCAGCACCTTCATGCCCTGGCGCCGGGCGAACAGGTAGAGATCCTCGAAGTCATCGCGCAGAAGTGGTTCCCCGCCGGTGAAGCGCACCGACAGGCAGCCGAGGTCCGCCGCCTCAGTCAGAACGGACTTGACCTCGTCGGTGGTCATCTCGCGCTCTCGCGCTAACCGGTCGTTCGCCGGGAGGTTTATGCAGCAGTGGATACAGTCATTGTTGCAGCGCTCGGTTAGCTCAATGTCCAGATGTCCAAGCAGCGGCCCGCGCTTCCGCCACGGCCCGCCCCGGTCAGCCCTGACCTTGTCGATGTAGGGAGAAGGTTGCGTTCGAGGTAGAGGACCAGATTCAGGTTGATGTCCACGTCGAGAAGCGGAACTCATCCGGTTTCCTCCGACCTAGCCTCAACCTTAGCCTCTCTCCTGGCCAAGGCCAGTATCTGTTCCACGATCCTGCCGCTCTTGTCGAACTCCATTATGTAGGACGGGACTTCGCGCGCCAGGGCCTCAATCAGCGAGAGCGTCTTCTCCCACCAACCCGCCGTTTCCATCGGCCGGATAACGCAGGCCAGCAGGCGTTTCAGCACCTCGTTGCGGTCGGCGACCAGAACCAGGCGGTTGTTTAGGGATTTCTCTATGAACAGGATGGCCCGCAGCGGCGCCGAGGAAGCGGACACCAACGGTACCTCGCCGTGGCTCCACGAACCGTAGACCCGGAACCCGTCCGGCTCCCACCGGACGATGTTCCGGTCGTCGCATAGAATCTCGGCTTGGTCCCGGATGAGTTTAACGGTTGTCGATTTGCCTGCCTCGGAGTGACCCAGGAAGAGCAGCCCTGAGCCTTCGCTCTGTTGCTTGTTCCTGCTGTTCGTGCATGGATCTGATGCTGGTCCGACGATCGCCCCGGCTGAATGCAGAAAACAGCCCTGCCTGTCGGCGAGAAGCTGGGCCAGCAGAATCTGGTCGGTGGGAAACAGGGTGAGGGAATGGAGATTGCCGGCTTGAAACTCATCTTCGTTCGGGCGGTAGAACTCGCCTCGGGAGTAGTCATTGTTGAAGACGACCACCTGGTGGAATCTCTCATCATCGCTGTCGGGTGAGATGCCCAGGTATACCCAGGACTGTCCCTTTCGGTATATGGCCCAGGGCGGTTTGCGGTAGACCTCACGCCCCAGCTTATCCGGTTTCAGGCAGGGCAGTTCGAAGTGATGGCGGATGGTCACCACGTCCGGTCCCGGGCCGTCCTTCAGGAACTTGCTGAACTTGGGGTCAAAGGTCTGGTCGGTGAACGGCAGGTCCGACTCAACCTGGAGCGTGATGCCGGCGATCTCGAAGTAACGGCGGTGGTCTCGCCGCCACTCTTCTTTGGAGCTGCGGTTCTCACGCGCCACTTCGCAGAGGTACTCCACCCTTGCACCATACCGGCCGTGTTCAAGAAGACCAAAGGCACCGCACCAACGGCAGTCCTGCCGGTGCCCGCACGAACCGCAGTTTTCCAGGTATTCATCGCCGCCACGCACCTTGTCGGCAAGGTCGGGGATGAACTCTTCCCACGCGGTGCGGAAAGTGCCCGTTCGCAGGTCGAAGCTCAGCGCCGGGTCCTTGATGAATGAACAGAACGTCATCCTGCCGTAGGGATCCACGTGAAAGTCCCGGCGCCCGGTGATGCACCCGGCAAACAACCGGTCATCACCGTTCACGGTCAACGGTGTACGGTGCACGGTGGACTCCGGCTCTTCGGATTGTTCGTACGCAAGGTCCGGCTGGTCCAGGGCGACAACGTCCTTTGGGTCCAGACGCTGGCGGGCAATCTCCGTATTACGTTCGGCCGAACCGCATGCTGAAAGATAGAGCCACGGCGCGCCCACCCGGTGGTGCGAGCTGAGTGATTTTGCCAGTCTCACCATCTCGTCGAACTGCTGGTAGCTGTCGCGCATCGGTACCAGCTGCATGATGAAACCGGCCCCGGCCTCCTTCAGATACCGACAGCCCCGTATCACGGCGTCGAACGAGCCGGGGCTGCGTGTGATGTGGTCGTGTACTTCGGCGGTTGCGCCGTACAAGGCAATCATCTTGGAACCCTTGCGGGCAAGGAGACGGGCAATCTCCGGCGTGATGAGCGTGCCGTTGCTGTTCAGGGTGTAGCTACGCGCCTTGCGGGTGAGGTAGTCGAATATCTCCGGGAAATCCGGCCGCAGCATCGGCTCGCCCCCGGAAATCGACCATTCCCGGCAGCCCATTGCCCGCGCCTCGTCGGCAATTCGTCGGATCTCGTCGAAGCTCAGCTCCGCTTCGGGCCCGCCTGCAGGTACACGTACCCAGCAGTGACGGCAGTTGTTGTTGCAGCGGTAGGTCAGGTCGATACTCCCCTTCAAAGGCAGCCTGAGAAGCGGCGTTCTTCTGACCTGCTCAAAAAACCTTGTTGTCAACTGCTCTCTCCCGTTCCGGCGTCCTGTGCGGTTGCGTATCCCGACCCACCTGACTGCCATCGAGAAATGTGCAGCCGCGTCCCTTGCCGTACCTGGGGCCCGCGGTTTCCGGACGTTCAGATGCTCTACTTGGCAACCAGCATTTTCCTCTGGACCAGCTCTCCGACCAACCCGATCACGTCGCGCTCGATCTCGTCCGGCCGTACGTCGTACTCCGCGGCAAGCGCCTCAGCAATACCGGCCAGAGTGGTCTTGCCGTCCAGCCTGCGCCAGATGTCTTTGCCTGTCTCGTTCAGCGAGAACAGCTCGTCCTCCGTTTCGCCGACCCCGGCGACGAGTGGTACGATGATCAACTCCCCCTCAATCTCGCGAGCGACGATGTCATCGGATGGGACGTACACGCGATCCGGCTTGATGTCTATGTCCACACTCCCTCCCTGGATGTTCTCTCACCACTGTGCGTTTCTCCTTCTGTGTTGGCCCTCATCTCCACTCCGACGCCCGATCGATCCAGGAACCTCCTGACCAAAGTGCACTGGTCACCCGGTCCCTCGACCTTCTGGAAGCCCAGGGACTCGAATCGATCCACGGCCGCCCGTTCCGAGGCACTGACCTTCAGTTCGGCAACAGCGCAATTGACAAGAACCGCTTCCGCGCTGGTCAGCAGCGCGCCCTCCAATCCGGAGCATCGGTACCGGAATCTGGTCCTGAGGTTGCCGAGCCACCAGCCGGCAAGGGGACATTTTTCATGGCGCAGAACGAAGGTTGCGGAACCGCAGGGCTCGCGGTCCTTGCCCGAGTGAACGGTCAGGGTCCAGTGATCGACCTTCTCCGCGGCTTCTTTGGATAGAGCGAGCTCCAATTCCGCTGCCGACACGCTCTGGTAGAGAATCGACCTCCCCAGACGGTGCGGGATTTGGTAGGAATAGCTCACATCCTTGTCGGAAACCCGCAACAAGTTGCGGGCAGCGAAATCGAGGAGATTAGTCCGCCGCGCACCTGAAAGCAGCCAGGCCAGAGTCTGTTCCCAGTGATGCCGGGCCCGGTAGGCAGCTTCGAGGAACACGACTTCAAGCCGCGTCCAGGCAGTCGGTTCTCTCAGCCGGGTACTCACGGGCCTCCCATTCCTGCTTATGCTGGAAATGATCCCCATAACGTCCTCTTCGCGGGAGCGGCCGTCATCGCCCTGTCGTGCTAAGTCGGACTTGGTGACGATGAATCGCCCTCGGACGTCGGCCCCGCATCTTGTGACCCTGTGACCCAGAAGGACGCGGTCCCGCCGGAGCACCGCGATGTCCCCAACCGCTACCTCGGCGATGCCTTTGGAATCGAGATAGAGCGTGTCCCCGGGCTTCACGCAGGGGTACATGCAGAGGCCGGAGGCTCTGAAGCTGACTCTGCCTGCTTCAACAAGGATCTTTGCCAGCCCAATCGGGAGTCCCGCCAGGCTATTGAGCTGTGAGATTCCAACTGCCGCTCCAGTTTCGGCCGCCACGCGCCAGGAGCAGGGCGCCAGTGGTTGTGTTCCCACGCAATCCCTGCAGCAAGATGCGGGCCCCGTAGAAATGCTCATGGACGGGAGGCTTGCGCCTCTGGCATGGCCGGCCTGTGAGGGCTCGGACTGCCGACAAAGCACATCGCTTCTTGGTCCCGAAGACTAGGCATACTACATCATACAAAGCGAGGCCAGTCCGGGCAAGCAGAACAGGCGCCGCCACAATCGAGTCACGAGCTCCCGGCGGAGCAAGAGTCTGACTCATCCCTGACCCGGGACGTTCCGGCGCCGCGACGCAGGCCCAGGCAGTTGGCAGTCACGCTTGGCATTCGCAGCTCTTCTGCCTCACCGGCCAGGCGTTTGGTGAGAAGGATCCTGATCGACAGCAGTGGTCGCCGCACTTTCCTCGCTTCCCCTCTGTGATCAGCCGGGCAATTGCAGGGGTATTCAGAAGATAGCCCCGGGCTTCGCCTTGCGAGTCAAACTCCGGGCGCGTCCGCGCACCACGCCGGTTGTCACGCTGTTGGTCGCCTTGGGGACCAGACGGCAACTGACCAGGCGACTAGGCCGGAAAACCGCTCTGCCTCTGGATTGCGGACTCAACTGTCCGGTCCCGGAGGGATCCGCGCTCCAGTCCCGCCTGAAAGCCGGGGTCGAAGTCGCCTCTCCACTGCCCTCCCGTATCAAAACCGGGACCGGCTCTAGAACCGTCCCGGGAACGGTTCCCGGAGGGATTCGCGCCGTGTCAGGATTGACAGCCAGGAGATAGCCAGAGCCGTTCCAGTCAGTGGTTTAGGTGAACTCCCGGTGGCCATGCTCTGATTGTACGGGTTTTCGAGCCGTCAGATGGTTCCCGCCTTCAAGGCACGCCAGACCGCACGGCCGGAGACAACCAGCTGTCGGAGCTCCTCTTGCCTGAATTGGACACCACCTGCAGCTACAAAGGCCAAGCAACAGGGCCGTCTGCCGCCAACCCTTCTATACTACATACGCACGCCTGGTCAGCCTGACGTCGAAGTCGTCGTCGCACCCCGAGACTGCCCGACACCACTCTCCAGCTTAGGGGTTACCACAAGACGGCGTCATGTGACAGAGACGAGATGCGCTAACCTTTTCTGCCAAGAGAGTTACCCGTGTACAGCCTTCACTCGGCCGCTGTGCACACAGAATGACGCACCTAAGCTGCGGATTGGCACCGGATTGACTCTTGGCACACCAGCGTTCGCCGCTGCAAGCTTGATGTCATAAACGCTTTCAAAACAATGAGATAGGGATGATGCGGGCGTGCTCGCAATGGCCGTCCTGATGTAAAACGCACGTCCCGGGAGCTCGGTGGATTCCGCCGGATTCGCGTCACACTAGACCATACATGCAGGTAACTCCTTCTGTGTCGCATGATGTAACAATGCGATTTACAACTAGTTACCTGTGGCCCCTTTCGCGCTGTGACGATTGCCGCGATGCCGCCGCTTTTTCATACGCTACCGTAAGTCTCTATTTTAAGGCCTTTTATGAACTGAATCGCTTGGATTTTGGTTGGCACGACCGCTGCAATTCTGGTCGACGTCGGTGAGGTTACGTCCGGTGGCCTGTAGTCTGCGGCCGCCGCGCTGGTCCGTCCATTGTGATGCCACCGTGGTACGGGTCGAACGCAGTGGCCGCAGACAGTTGGACAAGCACGCCCGATGCAGCGTGGAACCTGTACGTCAGGGCAAGAACGATGAGACCGCGAACGGAGGTTGAAGGTGCGAGAGCGTAGTTACAGAACCAGAGGCGGCGCTCCTGCCGAAGCCGCGGGCGGCGGATCATGGTGGTCATCAGCAACATCTCTTGAGGCTGCTTTTGTTTCGACCAGCGCAAGCGGACCGCTGAGTCTGTCGGCGTCGGGCGAGCACGGGACGGCCGTGTCGGAGTCGCGGCCTGCCCTGAAGCCCGTCCCGGTTGCCGGACCGGCCTACTGGGCCGGCACACTGCCCGGGGCGATGGCTGGGAAGCGCCCCGCGGCGCCGTCGTTCCGCTGAGTATTGTGAACGCTGTTTCGGGGAAGGTGAAGTCCGAAGCCTGGATTGGAGGGAAAGGCATGAAATCCAATGACGACAATCTGTACGCTGCGACCGTGAGCCGGACCTTCGGGTTCCGGTGGGGCCGCAAGCCCAAGACGGAGAGCAACGTTCGCGCCTCCGGACCGAGGAAGCGGCTCAACAAACAGGCCCCAACGCAGAATCTGTGGGTACTTCCAGGCCCTCTTGAACTCCGGTGACCCTGCGATCTCGGTCCAGGCCGAAGAACCAGACCGCATTGCCGGCGGGACGAGACTGCCAATCACCGTGCAGAACAGCCGGCATCGGCCGATCGGAGCGGAATCCCATGTGCATACCGAGCAGCCGGATAGCGCCGCCCGGTCCTGATGGGGCCCGATGGCAGCGAAAGAAGGCCGATACCTGGACCCGCAGCAGCAGACCGGGATGGAGTATTCTCCCGGGAAGCGAGGTCATGACCCCCTTTATGTAACACGATCCTACCTGCCTCCTAACACCCATCCATCCCGCCGCCTGCCTCGGCGGCGGGGTGGTTTTCGGGACGCCGAACGCGTGCCTGCCCGGCGCGGGAGTTCGGGTTACGCGGGAAGATTCAGCCGGCCCCCCGAGAAGTGCCCGGCATCGGCCGGCGGGCGCAGAGAACGAGGCGGAAGCAGACCGACCGGCTTCGCGCGGCATTTGCTGCAGGGCACCGACGGGCTGGTCCTTCTTTTTCGGAGCATACGTCTCCGGTGCTTCAGGTATTCACACGCCGAGCGGCACTCTGGCTCAGACGCCAGGCCGGAGCGCCCTGCTGAGACCAGTGTCATGTCATGCGTGTCTTTGGATAGACATGATACATCCAGATCGAGTGAGGACCTTGTGACAAGCCCGTTCATGGCGGCGCACCCCGCAGCAGCCTAGCCGAAACAGACCTCGACCTGAATACCACGCGGTAGTGCCGCATTACACAAGTACTTTACTGGTAAGATATTAGAGCAACATATCATCAATCCGCGACAACTACGTCCAATCCGTCTAGTTCCCGCTGATCACGTTAAGTATTTATGATGACGCAGGTTATTAGCTGAGTGGTTTGAAGGGGGACTGGCACGGTAGCTGCAATTCTGATTGGCGTCTGTGGGGGTTACGTCTGATGGTTAGTTGGCTGCGGCCGCAGCGCTGATCCGTCCATTGTGGCGATACAGTGGCACGGGTCGACCGCAGTGGCCGCAGCTTGGTGTAGGAGAGCGAGAAGTACGGAGTGGAACCTGTACCTCGTGGCAAGAACGTTGTGACCGAGGAATGAATGGAGGTTGAAGGTGAGCAAGTACGAGAAGTCTGTCGTTGGCGTTCGTATCAATACCGCCCTGAGCGGGCCTTGCCGGCCGTCATGGACTCTTGGCGAAGCTGAGCAGGTTGCTGCAAACGACTGCAGCCCTCTCGCTATGCCGACGTCGGGTGAGTTCGAGTCGTGTGCGGAGTCGCGGCCGAGCCGAAGGCCCGTCCCGGCTGCCGGACCGGTTTACTGGGACGGCACACTGCCGGGGGCCATGGCTGGAAAGCGACCGGCGGCGCGCACTGTGGTTCTTCCTCTCGCCCTATGTTCCAACTGAGTTCACTGGTGAAGCGCCTGACGGAGGATCAGCCCATCCGGTCAAGAGACGACCTGCTGTACAGCGCGACCGCGCGCCAGGCGCCGAGGTTCTGGAGTAGCGGTAAACCAGAGACGAGTTACTGCGTATCGACCCTGGGTCGGAAGGAAAAGCCGAGGCGCCTGGTCTCCGCCCAAAACCCGTGGTCCCTGCCGGCTCGCGACACGCTTCGCTAGTCCGACGACGACCGTCTCGTCCCGCTGGAAGGCCGATCCTGAAGGGCGCAAGGCCGCCCGCGCCGCTTCCTGTCCCGCCAGAATCTCTGAGGCACGGCGTGTGAGCCGCCCCTGCGCGCACCCGCAAAGCTTCGCGTATCCCCCAAGACTCTGACGTCCGGCCTGCCGGGATTCTAGCCGGCGTCCGCTGCCGGCCGACGGAGTTTCACGCAGCGCGCCAGCGACCAGGCGTACCAGTCGCAGACCTCGCCCAGGCACCGACCGGTTGACTCGCACAGCGGTTTGACCCGCGCCGGGTCCACGCCGACCTTGACAAGTTCCGTAATCCGCTCGAGACTGAGCCGGGTCGCGGGCACGTCGGCCTGGGTGAGGCTGCCGTTCAAGAGCATCTGGCCCTGCCGGTGGTAGAACCACTCCTCTGCGCCGGGAGCGTAGCCCTCCTCGAGCAACCTGGGGTCGTCGGAGGGACTCGGGTCCCTTCGCTTCGCTTCCCGCTCGGCGAGTCGGATGAGCTTGGCCGCTTCGCGCAGGTCCACACCCGCCTGCTTGTTGCCGAATATCGCCACGTTGCCGGCCGCTCGGCGCTGGATGACAACCGCGGCCCGCGCTCCGTACTCGGACCGCGCGTATTTGTGGATGCCGTCCTCGTCCGAGTCGATGGAGACGATCCGTAGCCGCTTCTTTCCTACCGCGATTTCCTCGACCTTGGCCTTTGTGTCGAACTCGGGCTTGACCACGGTGAAGAACCGGAGCTGTTCCTGGTACTTGGCCTCTATGGCCACGAGCGCCCACTCGATGACCCGGTGCGGGTCGTCCGGATGCCGGGGATGGAGCAGCTTGACCACATAGGAGATGTCGAACGGTGACGCGTTGCCCTCCACGTCTGCGGCGCGGACGAACCTGAGTATCTTGGCTAGCGACGGGTCCTCGCTGACGCCGAGCTCCTTCGCGACCAGGGTCGTCGCGCAGTCGCCGGCCTTCCGGCCTTCCTCCAGTGTCGGGTGCTCATCGAACCGGCCGCCGCCGATGCCGAGCAGAAGAGTGCCTTTTGCCTCATACTCTTCGGGCTTCAAACCTGCTTCCGCCAGCTTGCGGAGAGAAGTGAAGGTGACTGCGGCCGTGCTGATACCGGGGAACCGCTGCTCCCCGAACCTGCGGAGGAGCCAGATGGCCACGATTTCATCAATATGCGGCCGCTCGTGGGTCAGGATGCTCTTGAAGACCACGTCAGCCGAGAGTATCCGAAAGGGGTCGAGGGGTCAAGGAGTCGAGGGTGACGAGGAGAGACGGAGCAGGGCGGGCAAACGCCCGCCCTGTGCCAGACCGAGCCTTGCGTCCGGCTATCCGCGTCCGCGACCCCTGCCGCGGCCGTGGCCGTGTTCGCGCCCGCCGCGCTTGCCGTCACGGTCGGTCATGTCCTAGAATTCCTGTAGATTCGAGGCTGGTTTTGACCGGAATAGAAGAAGGCGTAAGCTCCGATGTTGTTGATTAAGTCGAGTGCCGGCGATGCCGGCAGAAAGGAAACTTACGCCGTGG
>VGIR01000039.1 GCA_016867815.1 candidate division WOR-3 bacterium
GCATGAGTCAGTGACTCCTTTCATCCGAAGACCAGATTGTCAGGGGAAACCGCACTAACTATTAGACGTTGTCAGACACCGAAGGATGCGTCAAAAGGCACGAATCAGCTGGTTTTTAGACAAGCTCCACTTCCCATTTTCCAATGCGGGTCAAGGACAGCCACCCCATTCCGGGAAGCTTCGGGACACCCGACGCGGCTGCGCCGCGAGGTTGAGGTCAAGGTTGAGGTCGAGGCGTCTGCGCCGCAGCTTCAAGCCGCAAGCATCAAGCCAGCGCAAGCACAAGCTCAAGCCGACTGACGGCTCCCTGCCACTCGATCCCTCTATCCCTCGATCTCTCGACCCCTCGTCCTGACTCCCGCCGACTTGACATGACCTGTGTTCTGAGTATCCTACTCCCGATGGATGTCGGGTTCACCCTGGCCTTGACGGCAACGGTGCATGTGGGACCTACCCCTTCACTCCGGGGTTCGCGACTCGCCAGCCCGAGTCCGAACACACCTCATACTGCTGATCGGCGCCCTGCCAGTTAGGCGGATGTGAAGGGAGACACTCAGGCCTGCACTCCTGCAGGCGGCACCCAGCCTCACATCATCATTCCCCACAGCCCCGCGGACCGCGGTTTCGCGAGCCGGCTGACCGTAGCGTTGCGCCAGGATCGAATCACCCCATGGATCGACGTCGTGGATATGTCTGCCGGTGTGTTCCTCGTCGAGTGGATAGCGAACGCGGTTCGGCCCGTCGACTGCGTCATTCCGGTCATCTCTACCGCCTCGGTCTGGTCGAACTGGGTCCAGCAGGAACTTAAGGCGGTCATTACGGGGAGCCTCGGCGGGCGCCGCACCATGGTGCTGCCGGCGAGGATTGACGACTCCGGGTGGCCCGACTGCATCGCGTGTCGTCCGCACCTGGACTTCGTCCGCAAGGGATGGGATTCGGGCTACGAGGAACTGCTGGTCACTGTCCAGTTGAGCATCGGTGGCCCGCGCCCCCCGCGGGGCGAACGTACGGGGAACCAGGGGGACTCAGGGACGGCCGACTACTGAGGTAGCTTCGGGACATCGCGCTGCCGAGGGCAGCTAACCATCCCGTTCTGGATTCCAGACTACAGGTTGGACGCGGCGAAGCCGCGAGGCTGATAGTCAGGAAGGCAGCAGGTAATAGTCCGGCTTTCAGCCAATCCCCGGTCCCCGAACCGTTCGGCCTTGACACGCCGCCAGCGCTGGCTGATACTCTTTGCAGGACCGAGACACAAAAGGAGAGAAAGATGCGCAAAGCACTGGTAGTGGCTCTGATGTTCGTGTTCGCGGCGACATGCTTTGTTGCCTGCCAGAAGCCGGAGTTCGAGACCGACGAGGATGCGGTGCGGGCACTGGTGAAGGGGGACCCCGCCCACTTCACGTCCGGCACTGCCGGCGACTCGACCGAGAACGCTCAACTGTCCGAAGACACAACCATGGGCAAATGGTGGCGCGGTCCGCAGACCCACGATTCCGCAGCGACAATCGATGTACAGGTCCAGGGCGATACGGCCCGGGTCGGCTGGCATCAGCACAACTACGGTGAGGTATTCCATTGGATCATGACCAGCGATACGACGGCGGCCAAATGGACGAAGCCGCTGCAGGAGGCGGTGCAGATCAACGGGATCTTCAGGCGTGAGGGCAGTGATACAGCCGCATACCGGGGCTGGAAGCTGAACAAGATCTCCCTGGCGTACGGCCAGTCCGAGACCACGAGCACGGTGCGGATTGACTCTCTGAAGATCCACAGCTCGCTGCGCGACATCCTGATTGTCGACCCGCTTGCTGCCTATTACCACGTTGACAGCCTGGTAGCATTCACTCCCGGCGAGCAGTTGGATATCACCCTCTACACTAACGCGACCGAAGGGTATGCCTGGCTCCATGCCTTCTGGGGCTCGGCGTTCGTAAGGGTGCCGTTCGATAACCAGGGAGGCGGTGTATTCACGGGCACCTGGCACGCGCAGATGATTCCGGGCTTCAGGTTCGCTATCTTCGACCTGATGACCAGGAACACGCTGATGGACCGGGTTGCGCCCTACGACTACAACGGCTGGCTGTTGCCGTACAAGATACAGACCGCACGATAGCCTCAAGCACAGTGACCCAGGCGGGAGGAGCCCGACGGCTCCTCCCGCTTGCGCCATGCACACACAGGTCCGTAGCCGGTACCGGTCAGTGGTCGCGAATGGTCGGCTCTCAGTTCCAAAGTCAGGGCCACCCAACAGTATCCGCCGCTGGCCGGCTGGTTGCCGTTGTCCGGCGGCAGATCGTGATGGACCGCGAGCCGGGGCCGGAACGAGGCCCAGGCACTTGCCGGGCCGGACTGCGTCGTGCGCTGACGTCCGCCAGCCGACTCTTCTTGACTCCCCATTCCAATAGGTGACAATACTAGCGTGAGTCTGACGGTCCGCCGGTTTCTCTTCACCATCGGCTACGTCGCGGTCGCACTGATTGCAGTTGCCGCCGTGGGCTTCCTCAGACACCAGGGGCAGTTCTTCCAACTGCCCGAGACCATGCTGGAATACGCGCTGTTCGGATTCATGGGAGCTCTCATCTATGCCTCGGTGCAGCTGCAGGGGCCGGCCCACGCTGTTGCCGTGATCGTATTCTGGATGCTCTTCCGCACGGCCCTGAAGGGTGACCTGCTCGCGTTTGCCGGCCCGGCCACCTATGCCCTGCCGGTCGGCTTTTCTCTCATGGCGGCGGCCTACGTGCAGAAATCACTTACCCGCTTCAAGTTCGGCCGCTTCGTCATCATGGGGGCGATAGTCGGTGTCGGCTACGGGCTGTACAGGCTATAGCACCTGATCGTTGGGGAGGGCGGACTTCAGGCCATCGGGTATCAGGCGCTTCTGGGCCTGGAACTGGGCGCGGCGGTCGGCTTGGGGTTTGAAGTGATCGACCTGTTCGGGCCACCACCCGAATACGAGTAAGACCGCCGCATCGACCGGCCTTCTGGACCCGTGGTCCGGCTGGTCGCCTCGGACTCCTTTCCCCATCTTGCATGTCTCTGCCAAAAGAGAAGCGATGCAGGTAGACGAAGCTGACCAGCAGAAACCGGGCGGATATCTGGCCCTCGGCGTAGGCCTGGGAATTGATTTCGGTGCGGGAACCGGGACGCCTTGGGCGTAGCCACAGGCGAGATCGCGCTCTGGCTAACGTTGGGAGCAAGCTGCGGCATGGGCTTCGGGGTCGCCATCGGACTGGCTCTGGGCCGTCGTCGCTGAATCAACTCGGCGGACAGGGCGAGACAATGGACGATTCCCGCGGTGCTCATGCCGCCTCTTCCACCAGCGCAGAACGTCAGCCGCGTAGGCTTATACCATCCTGGGTGCCGGCTGCCCGCAGGCCCGGACAGAATTGCGGACTGAACCTGTGCCCTGACAGCAACCGGGACTGCGTTTGCATAGACGCAAGGAGCACTACGCGGCCTTGACTGCCGGTTCTTGCAGGGCTATTATACCTTTCTGTGGTTGAGACGCATCGGATGAACTACCTGCAGACCGAGAGACCGATGGCCGGCCGTAACGACACCGCTGCACATAGAGGTCAGCTTGCCTGACGAAACGCCGATTAACGACTGCTACGAGACCCTGGGAGTGCCGCGTGACGCCACCGACTCCGAGATACGCGCCGCCTACATCAAGCTCGTCAAGCTATCCCACCCCGACCGGCTGGGAACATCTCCCGACCCGTCGGCGTGGAAGGCATCGAACGACCGGCTTGCTCACTTCAACGAGGCCTTCTTCATCCTGGGCGATCCGGTCAGACGCAAGCAATACGACGAGGGTCACACGCCGACGTCGGAGTCCGGCGCCTCTCCCGAGACGGAGCAGACCCCCCAGGAGAGGTTGTTCATGATCGTAACCGGGGGCTCGATACCGGATCGGAACGTGGTCATCAAAGCCCTGCTCAACGACAAAGTCATCGCCAGCTACCACTCATACATTACCACGTGCATATTCTGCACCTCCAGACTCACCGCAACCGACATATCGAACTGCATCGTGAAGCACTTCGGCTCGAAGGGCAACCCGGTATTCCTTGTGACTGAGGCCTGCGGCGAAATCAAGGGCCGTCTATCGATGGGCGCGTGGGAGTTCATAAAGAAGAGCACCCCGGCATCCACCCGCGGCGGGAAGTAGCGCGGGAACGCGGTGAAGAACGCCGAATGACGGCCTAGGTCCGAGTCTCAACCGGTTCCGGGTTCTCTCCTCTCCAGCCTGCCGACGCCCAATAGAGAACCGGAATAGAAGTTCACCACCCAGACGTAAAGCAGAAGAACGATCGATCGCGGAAAAACGCAGACACAGCTCCGAACCGAGGACGGCAATCGGGATTTGACGGCGTGCATCAGGGCAGCCTCGCTCCGGTGTTTCTGTCTGCTTGAGGCCTTGTTGGTCACACGTCGGATTCCGGGTTTCATTGCCGGGTTGCCTGACAGCGCTTCTTTGCTAGGATGAAGTCATGAACCCGCTCATCTTCAGAGAATATGACATCCGCGGCATCGCGGAAACCGAGCTACCCGACGACGAAGTGCATCGGCTCGGACAGGCCTTCGGCACCTACGCACTTGAGCACGGCGCGACTTTCTGCCCCGTCGGCCGCGATGTCCGGTTGTCGGGCCCGCGCATCCAGAAGGCCCTTGTCGACGGCCTGCTCTCAACCGGGCTCGACGTCACCGACATCGGGGTCGTGCCAACCCCGGTCTTCTACTTCTCGCAGTTCTTCCTCGATTCACGCGCCGGGATAATGGTGACCGCCAGTCACAACCCGCCGCCATATAACGGATTCAAGGTGGGCCTGGCGAAAACCACCATCCACGGCGAGGAGATCCAGCTCCTGCGCCGGCTGATGGAATCAGGCAGGTTCAGGCAGGGCAAGGGCACGCTCGGCTCGAAGGATGTCGTCCCGGCCTATATCGAGATGGTCCGGTCAAAAGTGTCCATCTCCAGGCCGCTGCGTGTGGGCTTCGATCCTGGCAACGGCTGCGCCGGTGTCCTGATCGAGCGTCTCTTCTCCGGCACCAGGATCGAACCAGAATACATCAACCTGCAACCGGACGGCAACTTCCCGGCCCACGTGCCCGACCCGACCGTACCGAAGTACATGAAGCAGCTCGCCGACCTGGTGCTGGCCGGAGGATTCGACTGCGGCATCGGGTATGACGGTGACTCCGACCGCATCGGTGCCATCGATGACAAGGGCAAGTCGGTGTACGGCGACCGGCTGCTCGGCATCTGCGCCGCTGAGGTCATCAAGAAACACCCGGGCGCGAAGATAGTCTTCGAGGTGAAATGCTCGCAGGCGCTGGTCGAGTACCTCGAACGGATCGGCGGCACACCGCTGATGTGGAAGACCGGCCATTCCCTGATCAAGGCGAAGATGAAAGAGGAGGGAGCCCTGCTGGCCGGCGAGATGTCGGGCCACATGTTCTTTGCCGACGACTACTACGGATATGACGACGCCCTGTTCGCGTCCCTCCGTCTGCTCAGCATCATCGCCTCCACCGGCCGGAAGCTATCCGACCTCGCCGCGGAAATGCCCTCGTACCCGACCACGCCGGAGCTGCGGGCGTCGTGCCCGGAGGAACTGAAGTTCAGAATCGTGGGCGAGGTGCGCGACTACTTCCGCGGGAAGTACCCGGTCATAGACATCGACGGCGCCCGGGTGGTGTTCCCTGACGGGTGGGGACTGATCCGCGCATCGAACACGCAGGCCGTCCTGGTCCTCCGCTTCGAAGCCAAGACCAAGGAACGGCTGGCCGAGATCCAGAAGCTCTTCTACGATCAGTTGGCCAAGTACCCGCAGGTGAAGCTACCGGAGTAGGATAGCAGCAAGCCCAAGTACCAGTGACAAAGCAGGTCCGAAGGACGGATTCCCAAGTCGGACTGAGAAACGAACGCCCCGAAGACCCGCCTCTGCAGCTCTCTCACTTGCCTGGTCCTTTGTCCCCGGTACTTCGCCCTCTTCCATGAGCTGGATCAAGAGGCGCGTGGCTCGATTGGTCCACAAGACCATCGGCTCAAACCGGCTGATCTCAGACGGCGAGAGAGTCGTGGTCGGAATCTCGGGCGGCGTGGACAGCCTCTGCCTGCTTCATCTGCTGGAGTCCCTGAACCGGGCGGGCAGACGCGGCTGGGACCTGCGCGCGGTCCACGTTCACCCCGGGTTTGAAAACTGGAACTCGGCGCGGGTCGTGAAGGCCTGCCGGGCCATCGGCGTGGAGTGCGAGGTGTTGCGAACCGATCTGCAGGCGGACGGGCAGCGTCACGGTGAGGACTCGTGTTACACCTGCTCGCGGGAACGGCGCCGGGCGCTCTTCTCATACTGCGACAAGGCAGGCAGCAGAAAGCTCGCGCTCGCGCACAACCTCGACGACGTGAACGAGACCTTCTTGATGAACCTGCTCTACACATCCTCTGCCAGAACCATCCTGCCGGCCCAGCCTCTCTTTGACGGCAAGCTCGTGATTCTTCGCCCGCTCTACTATGTGGACAAGACGCTGGTACGGCGGTACCTGAAAGACGCTGACCTGCGGCCGGTTCGCAACGCGTGCCCGTACGAATGCTCGAGTTCTCGCCGGGTGGTTCGCCGGTTTCTGGAAAGGCTCTATGCCGAGGACCCGCGCATCCGGACCAACCTCTTTGCCGGCCTGCACAACCTCAAGCCTGACTATCTCCCCGCGCCCAAGCACCACGTCCGCGGTTCATCATAGCCGGTCCTGCGCGGACACAAAAGAGAAGGCGGCCACCAAGGCCGCCTCATAGCCCCATGCGGATTTGAACCGCAGTCTCTTGGCTGAGAACCAAATGTCCTAGACCAGACTAGACGATGGGGCCTCGCCGCAGAATACTAGTCCGTAGCAGGCGTCAGTCAAGCAACGCCCACAGCCCCAGCAACGGTTGCGGAAAGAGCTGACTAGGCCGTCTGGGTGCCGGCCGCGCGCTTGCCCTGCTTCTTGCGCACGTGCTGTCCCTTGTACCGGATGCCCTTGCCACGATAGACGTCGGGCGGCTTGGTGCCGTGAATGACGGCGGCCAACTGACCGACGACATGTCGGTCTGATCCGCGTACCACTATCTCGAACATCTGCAGCTTGGTGTCGTCTGGATCAGGCACTTGGCTGACATCCATCGTCACACCTGCAGGCGCGCTGAAGTCGACCGGATGCGAGAAACCGCAGGAAACCTGAACGCCTTCCTTCGTCTTTTGCGCCTTGTATCCCATGCCGCGCAGTTCCAGCACCTTCTGATAGCCCTGCGTCACCCCCACGAAGGCATTGCCGATGTGGGCCCGCAGAGAGCCAACATGGACCCGAGGCACGGACGGCTCACAGTCCACCACCACCTGGCCGTCGGCGACCTTCACCGTGAGGCCCGGGAGAACGTTCACCACCAAAGCCCCCAGCTTGCCTTTGACGGCTACCTGGCCAGGCTGGACCTTCACTTCCACACCCGCCGGAATCGCCAGTGATCGATACGACTTGGCCATAGCTACCAGACCTTGCAGATTGGCTCTCCGCCGACACGCTTGCGGCGCGCGTCGCGGTCAGTCATCACTCCCCGCGACGTCGTTAGAACCGCGACGCCCAGACCGCCAATGACCTTGGGAATCTGGTCGACCCCGACATGCAGCCGGCGGCTCTGACGGGATATCATCTCGATGCCACGAATCACCGACGCACCATCCTCGTCGTACTTCAAGCTGATTATGATGCGCTTGTGGTGACCCTCGCCCTCAACCTGGAAATTGCTGATGAAGCCTTCCTCCAGAAGCACGCGGGCAAGCTCGTACTTCATACGCGCGTACGGTGCGGAAACTTCCCTCTGCCGGATGCGGAAGCCGTTCCGGATGCGGGTCAAGAAATCAGCAAACGCGTCCAAAACCCCTCCTCACCAGGTCGCCTTGCGCAAACCCGGTATCTCGCCTCGCAGAGCGAGGTCGCGGAAGCAAAGTCGGCAGAGCATGAATTCGCGGTAGACCGCACGGGAGCGGAAGCAGCGCTGACACCGATTGTGCTTTCGCACCTTGAACTTCGGCTCTTGTCCTGACTTGACGATCCAGCAGCGGCGCGCCATCTCTACTTACCCTTGGCGAACGGCAGCCCGAGTTCGGCGAGCAAGGCCCGGGCCTCGTCGTCATGCTTGGCGGAAGTATGGAAAGTAATGTTCATGCCAAATATCTTCTTCACCTTGGAGACTTCCAGCTCCGGGAATATCGCCTGCTCCTGTAGTCCCATACTGTAGCCTCCCCGCCCGTCGAATGAGTCCGGCTTGAACCCATGGAAGTCACGGATCCGGGGTGAGGCGAAGTTGAACAGGCGGTCTATGAACTCAAACATCCGGTCTCCCCGGAGCGTCACCTTCACGCCCAGCGGCATACCTGAACGGATCTTGTACGTTGAGAGGTCGCGCTTCGCCACGGTGCGACAGGGCCTCTGGCCGGTAATTACGCCGATATCCTCACTGATCAGGTCAAGCACCTTCCCGTCGGCGACGGCATCCTTGGTCGTCGTATTGACCACGACCTTCAGCAGACGCGGAACCTGGTGTCGGTTCTTGTAGCCGAAACGCACCGTCATCGCCGGCACGACGCGCTTCAGGTAGTCCTGCTTTAGCCTGGGTGTCATACGTCAATAATCTCTTCGCACTTCCGGCAGATGCGCACACGCCGACCCTCATGTGGCTCCCGTCGCACCTTGGTCCGCTTGCCGCACTTGGGACACAGAAGCGCGACATTGGAAGCATCCAAAGCGTTGGGCAGGTCGACAATCCCGCCCGGCTTGCCCGCGCCGCGGGCACGCTGGTGCTTCTTGGAGAGGTTGAGACCCTCAACAAAGATGCGGTACCGGCAGCTGTCCTTGTCCATTTTCAGGCGCAGGACCTTGCCTCGACGACCCCGCTCTTCACCGGCAAGGACCTCAACCAAATCGCCTTTGCGCAGGTGCATATCAAACCACCTCTGCAGCCAGCGAGACAATCTTCGTGTACTTCCGCTCTCGCAATTCGCGCGCCACGGGTCCGAAAACGCGCGTACCCTTCGGCTCGCCCTTCTCATCAACCAGCACGCATGCGTTGTCGTCAAAGCGCACGTAGGTTCCGTCCGGGCGTCTGTGCTCCTTGCGGCAGCGCACGACGATAGCCTTGGACTTCTCCCCGGCTTTGACCGTACCGTTCGGCAGAGCGTCCTTGACCGTAACCATCACCGTGTCGCCCAGCCAGCCGAACCTGCGCCGCGAACCACCGTAGACCCTGATCACCATCGCCAGCCGGGCTCCGGAATTGTCAGTCACCACGAGTCGGCTGAAATCCTGAATCATAGCTTCTTCACCACCCGCCAGCGCTTCATTCTGGACATCGGCCTGGTCTCGATGAGCTCAACGCGATCACCCTCTTTGCACTCGGCACGTTCGTCATGCGCGTATAGCTTTGTCCGCTTGCGAATATACTTCTTATACTTGGGATGCAGCTCCAGACGCTGTACGGTAACGACAACCGTCTTCTGCATCTTGGCCGACGCCACTTTGCCTACGACTTTACGCCGATTCTCAAGCATTCTTCTTCTCCGCGGACTCCGTTTCCATTTCCTTGGCGCGCAAAACAGTCAGGCAACGGGCAACATCTCGTCTCAGCAACCGCAGCCGGAGCGGATTCGGCAGCTGCTCGGCAGACCGGCGCAGCCTGAGCTTGAACTGCTCATCACGCAGCTCGGCCAGCTTTCGTCGAATCTCATCCTGCGTCATCTCGCGCAACTCAGAAGCCTTCATAACTCATCTCTCCACGAATCACTACCCGGGTGCGGCACGGCATCTTGCTGCCGGCCTGACGCAGGGCCACGTTGGATTCGGCCTGGGTTAGACCTCCCAGCTCGAACATCACGGTACCCGGTTTCACCACCGCTACCCAGAACTCCGGCGTTCCCTTGCCTTTTCCCATTCGGGATTCGGCGGCCTTCTTGGACACCGGCTTGTCTGGAAAGATCCTTATCCACATCTTGCCGGCTCGCTTGAGCGACTTGGAAAGGCATATCCTCGCGGCTTCTATCTGGCGTGCCGTAATCCAGCATGGCTCCAGTGCCATCAATCCCTGATCACCGAAGTCGACGCGGTTCGCACGCGTGGCCTTTCCGCTCATCCGACCCCGCATCGCGCGGCGGTACTTCACTCGCTTCGGCATCAACATGCTCTATGCCCTCTCACCTACACCTGCGTCGCCTTTGTAGATCCAGACCTTGACGCCCACGGTACCGGCAATAGTCTTGGCAACGTCGGTAGCATAGTCGATGTCGGCTTTCAGTGTATGCAGGGGTACGCGGCCTTCGCGATACCACTCCGTCCGGGCGATCTCGTGCCCACCGAGGCGACCTGCCACCATCACCTTGATGCCCGGGGCGCCAAGCCGCATCGCCTGGGTCACGGCCCGCTTCATAGCCCGGCGATGCGCGACTCGCTGCTCAAGTTGCCTCGCCACGTTCTGGGCGACCAATTTGGATTCAAGTTCCGGCACCCGCACGACCTCGACCATGATCTGCACATCTCGCCCGATCAGTGCCTTAAGTTCCTCACGCAACCCGTCCAGTGCCTGACGGCGCGTACCAAACACCATCCCCGGCCGCGCCGTGAAAACGGTCACTGTGGTCCTGTTGGCCACTCGCTTGATCAGGACATCGGAAATCATGGCATCGGCAAGCTTCGTCTCGATGTAGCGGCGTACCTTCAGGTCCTCGTGCAGGTATGCGCTGTAGCCCCGCTTCGAGAACCAGGATGACTTCCAGTCCTTGCTTATCCCGAGCCGGAACCCGATCGGGTGCGTCTTCTGTCCCATCTAGACTCTTACTCCCTTTTTGGTAGCGACCCGGACCCGGACGTGGACCGTCGGCTTTCGAATCGGCGTTGCCATACCGCGCGGACCGGGCTGCCAGCGTCTGGGCTTGAGAATCGGCCCCTGGTCCACACGCACCTCAGCAACGACCAGGTCCTCTTCCTTCAGCTTCGCCTTGCCTGCCTTCACGATGGCATTGGCAACGGCCGAGCGCAACGTCTTCATGATTGGTGCCTTGGAAGGCTTGACCAGGAATGTCATCGTACGCAGCGCAGTCGGCACGTCCCGGCCGCGAATCAAGTCTGCGACCAGCGCCAGCTTCTTGGCTGACCCAGGCTGGAATCGACCGATGGCTGTGGCCTCTATCATCGCGGTTGCCTAGCTCTTCTTCTCTTCGGCCTTTTCCTTGCGCACGCCCGAATGCTGCCGGAACGTCCGCGTCGGAGAGAACTCACCAAGTCGGTGTCCCACCATCCTCTCGGTCACGTACACCGGCAGAAACTGTCGGCCGTTGTGAACCGCGATCGTGTGGCCGACGAACTCGGGAGGAATAACGCTCCGGCGGGCATAGGTCTTGACCGTCCTCTTCTCGCCAGCCTCAACTTGCTGGCGCACACGGCGGAAGAGCTTCTGATCGATGTACGGGCCCTTCTTGATTGAACGCCCCACTATCTCTTTCTCCTCTGGACGATCATACGGCTCGACTTCTTCTTTCGGTTGCGGGTCTTGTAGCCCTTGGCCGGAATCCCGCGTTCGGAGCAGGGATGTCGGCCGCCAGAGCTCTTTCCCTCACCACCGCCCATAGGGTGGTCAATCGGGTTCATGGCGACGGCTCGCGACACCGGTCTGATGCCCATATGACGAGACCGGCCGGCCTTGCCGATGGAAATGTCCTTGTGCTCAGGACAAGACAGCCTCCCCACGGTCGCCATGCAGGCAAGATGGAACCGCCGGATCTCTCCGGACGGCAGCTTGATGACTGCCATGTCTTCCTCTTTGTTCAGCAACTGGGCAGCCGTTCCCGCCGAACGCACCAGGAACGAACGACTGCGCGGGTAGAGTTGCAGGTTGTGAATCTCGACCCCGACCGGCACTTCCGAGAGCGGCATCGCGTTGCCATCGCGGATCGGCAGGCCGCTGCCCGAACCAACGGTGTCCCCCACCTTCATTCCTTGGGAGCAGAGAATGTAGCGATACTCACCGTCAGCGTAGCAGACCAGTGCGATTCTGGGAGTTCGATTGGGGTCATACTCGACTGAAACGACCTTGCCCGGAATCCCGGTCTTGTCGCGAAGAAAGTCTATAACCCGGTACTGCTGCTTCTCGCCTCCGCCTATCCACTTGTTCGTCTTCCGGCCGGTGTTGTTCCTGCCGCCAGACTTGGGTAGCGGTCTCAGCAGTGATGCGTGTGGCTTCTGGCGGGTGATGTCGTCGAACGTATCCACCATGTAGTAGCGCCGAGAAGGTGTCATCGGGCGGTAGGTCTTGATGCCCATCTAGCGCTCCAGACTCTCGATTCGCTCCCCCTGCTTGAGAGTCACCACCGCCTTCTTCCAGTCCGAACGGCGGCCCGCGAACCTACCCATGCGCCGCATCTTGCCCAGGTAGTTCATTACCCGAACCTCGCGCACGTGGACCTTGAAAAGCCGCTCAACCGCATCACGAATCTCAATCTTGTTGGCGGTTGGTGACACCTTGAACGTGTACCGCGACTGCTCAGCCTTGAGCCGCTCCGCCTTCTCTGTTACCACGTGGCTCAAGACTACTCGGGTAGGCTCAGTCATATCGCCCTCGTCTCAAGCTGCTTCAGGGCCGACTCGGTGAGTACAATCCGCTCATGTGAGACAACGTCATATGTGTTTACCAGCCGCGCGGTTGTTACGGTCAAGCCCGGCAGATTCCTACTGGCGCGTTTCAGGGTCTCGGAAGCTGCGCCAGTAAGCAGCAGCACCTTGCCGTTGAGATTCAGTCCCTTGAGCACTTTGACCATCTCACTCGTCTTGGGCTGAGGCAGTTCGAAATCCTCTACTACCGTGACCGCCTCCTCGCCCTTCCTCGCGCTCAGAGCCAGCGCCAGCGCCTGACGTCGGAGTTTCTTGGGCAGCTCGTAGTAGTAGTCTCGAGGCCTGGCACCCCAGGCAATACCACCGCCAACGAATTGCGGCGAGCGTCTCGATCCCTGGCGCGCATGGCCAGTATGCTTCTGGCGGTGCGGCTTCTTGCCGGTGCCGGAGACTTCGGCCCGGGTCTTGGTGCAGGCGTTGCCCTGACGCTGGTTCGCCAGATAGCACTTGACCGACTCCCACACCAGGCCCTTCTTGCCCTTCTGGTCAAACAACGCGGCCGGCAACTCGACTTGCCCCTTCACCGCGCCGGTTATCGTCAGCAGATCCACGGTCTACGCCCTCTTCCTGATCAGAACCAGACTCCCTCGGAAGCCGGGTATCGCACCGTTCACGTACAACACGCCCTTCTCGCGATCGAGCTTGACGATTGACAAGTTCCGGATTGTGACCTGTTCGACACCGTAGTGACCTGCCCCTGTCCGCCCCTTCAGCGGGCGTCCCGGGGTCGTACCCGAACCAAGCGAACCGATTCTGCGACTGAACATCGAGCCGTGCGAGGCCGGGCCGCCGTGCCAACCCCAGCGCTTCATTCCCCCGGTGAACCCCCGTCCCCGAGTGATGCCGGTCACGTGCACCCGGTCGCCCAGGGCAAACACGTCCACGCCCAGCTTCTGACCGACATGGTAGTCGGCAATCTTGTCAACCAGTATCTCCTGCAGGGATCTGGCTGGCGGCACTCCTGCTTTCTTGTAGAAGCCAAGCAGCGACTTCTTAGACTTGCGCTTCGACACCGCTCCGAAGCCGATCTGAAGCGCCTCGTAGCCGTTCAGCTCCTGCGTGCGCTTTCCGACGACAACGCACTCGCCGACCTTCACCTCGGTCGCCGGCACAACTACGCCCCTCTCATCGTAGAGCTGGGCCATGATGCCTTTCTGACCGATGAGTGCTTTCATGCCGACTTGATCTCCACCTCTACCCCCGCCGGCACTTCCAGCTTCATCAAGGCATCGACCATTTCTGCCGTAGCGTTGGATATCTCTATCAGACGCTTGTGCACTCGCAGTTCAAATTGCTCGCGGGACTTCTTATCAACGTGAGGCGACCGAAGCACGGTGAACAACGTACGCTTGGTCGGAAGCGGCACTGGTCCGGAAACCTGGGCTCCGGTGCGCTTCGCGACGTCCACGATGTCCTTGGCGCTCTGGTCAAGGATACGGTGGTCGTACGCCTTCAGCTTGATGCGTATCTTCTTTGCACTTCTTATCAAACTCATATCGTTCTCACGCGACGAAACAAAGTCGTCGAGTCTAGCTCGTCTGCCTTTCCGCTTCAGCCGGTTGTAAAAGGGGCCTTTAACTTGGCCCGGTCGCCATCCTAGCGAAAGCTGCACAATATAGCCAAATAGCGCTACTTGTCAACACTTGAATTGCTGCTTTCTACCGATTCCCGCTCTCCCCACTCTGCCACCACCTTGCGTCACCATCTCCCTGCTTGCCTTCGATCGCCCCGGGTGTAGACAGACACCCGGCCGGCGTCCGCCGACTCATGGCCCCTGCCCGTGTGTCTGCTCATACGAGGCCCTGATCTGGGGATTGCCCGGGTCAAGCCGATAGGCGCGTCGGAACATCGACGCGGCCGAGTCTGCAATCCCGGCCTGTTGATAGACCCGGCCCAGATTGTACACGGCGCCGGCATCATCCGGCTTCAGCTGGATGGCGCGGCGAAAAGCGTGTACTGCGCCGGCACCGTCACCTCGCTTGTAGCGGACGATGGCGAGGTTGTTCCAGGCCAGGGCGTAGTTGGGCCGGAGGCCTATCGTCCTCAGATAGAGAGACTCTGCTTCTGCCAGTTCGCCCCTGGATTGCAGCAGTGCGCCGAGGTTGGAGTACGCGAGTGCCATGCTCGGATCCAACTCAATCGCCCTCCGGTACTCGGCGATTGCTCCGTCGACGTCCGCGCGCCGGCGCAGATCATGGGCACGATTGAAGTGGCCTGCCGGGTACAGTGGCGCCTCCTGTATCATCCTGCTGAACAGGGTGTTGCCGTCCTGCCAGACCCTCATGCGCTGAGGCAGAGCAATCAGCGCGAGCAGCGCGCAATACGCGAGCGTGATGACGACCGCTCCGGACCGAGCCCCACGATGACCCCTTGTCCCTTCGCGGCCTGCGTACAGCGCGAGCAACACGAACCCGATACCCGGGACATACAAGAGCCTGCCGACCGGACCGAACCCGGCGAACCCCGCGAAGGGCAGCAGCATCACTAGCCCCCAGAACCAGAAAAGAAGAGCTTCGCGTGACTGGCGCATCCGTCGCAGCACTAGCGGCAACGCCATGTACAAGAAACTGACGACGACAAACCAAGAGAGCCGGCCGGAACCTGCCGTGGACCAGACAAACACCCCCTGCCCCCAGGGCCACACCGACCTCAACAGCAGTCGTCCGAAGTTGTCCAGCGACAGCACCAGCCACGCCCCGCCGCTGCTTCCGACCCCGGTACCAACCGCGTTTCCCAGTACGGCGTAGCGAGCGGCAACATAGGCCACAAAGAGAAAGCACACGCCAGCTAGAGCAATCCAGTCTGTGCGACGCGCTCGCCTCAGCCCGGGACCTAGCACCCAGACTCCGGCAACCACGGCGAACATGACAGCAGTTTCTTTGGAGAGCACCCCGACGGCAAACCCGGCCCATATCATCGCGACGGCGGCCCAGTCGTGCCGCTTCTGCAATCGCAGAAGACCGAGGAGAGCGACCAGCAACCCGGCGCCTGCCAGCAGATCGGTACGACCGCTGACATAGGCAACGCTGTCCGCTGCGAACGGGTGTACCGCGCCCACCATGCCGGCAACCAGTACCGCCTGGACAGAACCGAACAACTGCCAGACCACGACGCAGGCCAGGCACACCAGGACCGCGTGCAATAGCACGTTCACCATGTGGAAGTACCAAGCTCGGTGCCCGGCGATCAACTCATCCACCCCCAGGCTGAAGTTCACCAGCGGGCGATAGTACGGATCGTCTCCCAGCACTCCGGCTCCGCCGCCATACCAGAAAGAACGGGCAAAGGACTGGAGCGGCGACGACTGGTTCTGCACCACTATGCCGAGGTCATCCCAGACCAGCTGGTACTTCAGGGTGGGAATGTAGACGAGCACCGCGACGAGCGCGCACAGAACCACAGCGTAGACGGGGTGTCTGAGGCCCATCCGAACCTGGCGCGCGAAGTCCGTCACGAGATTGGACCGGCCGGACTACTCGCCGGAATCCCTCGGAACCTTGAACGCGACGAGTTCGGCCAGTTTCAGCACCTCGCGCTTCTCGCCGCTCTTGCCTGTCCAGTAGGCGCGGTTTTCCCATCTGACCGCGCCAACGTTCGGGGCCAGCCACTGCTTCATGCTCCAGCCCGTGCGGGTGCTCTTCACGGCAATTACATAGCAGTCCGGATAGGTGCCGGCTCGAACCCTCACCGTTTCCATCGCTGTGACTTCCATGACCTCACCCTGCGCCTTGGTATCGTACCACTTCAGTCCCTTCACGAGCGGCAATGCCAGGTAGAGGATCTCGACCGGAGGCTTGTCCTCGCCGGACGGCATGAGCTGGACCACGCCGTCGTCGCTCTTACGGAAGAACGTGTAGGATGAGGACCCCGTGTCCCGCGGTGACTCCACGACCCAGCACCTGCCGACCCCGGGCACGTCCCTAAGGCCATGAACTCTCTCAACAATCCTCACCTCGGTCGTCTCGGTCGTGTCGGTACCTTCGATCATCCGGGTGTACACCCTCATCGCCCGTTGCTGCCCGACCCGAAGTGGAAAATAGTCCACGGGAACCTGCCGGTCACACGCCAGCAGCAAGGCAATACCGAATGCGACGGCCGTCAGGTTCTTCGTCACTGCGTCTCAAGCCTAGACCGAACTGTGCTCCTGTCAAGCACAGCGACTACTCCGACCTGGCCGGTCTATCCAGACACGCGTGTTCCGAGCCAAAGCAATTCTGGCGCCTCTGGCGTGCTCTTGCCTGTTCAATTCCCGACAGGTCATCGACTAGCCACCGGGCTCCTGCTGGCGCGCAGACCTGCAGATCTGCCACCGGAGGAGGGACCAAGGCGCTCTCCTGCCGCACCCCCCAACGGACCGGCTGTTTGGGAGGCAGCTCGGCAAGCTGTCCGGAAAGCAGTTCGGAGGAATACTATCACGGCCATAATGAGGACATCGACACCGTCGTCTGGGAAAACGGCGCCGACTTCTCGCCCGACTTCCTGTACGAAGTCGGCCTGCCGCATTCTGAAGCGAACCGCACCGCCGACAAGTAGCAGCACATCCGGACTTGCCGCGCTGACACGCGCCGCGTAGCCGCCGAACGTCCAGTCGGATCCAGCAGCAATGGAGCGTGAGATGGTCTGTGGGCGGGGCCGAGGCTCTCGCGTCACAGCAGGTCACGTCTAACCCAAGCTCTGTCAATAGATTAGACAAACGCAGAGGAGCCGGGCGAATCGTCGCACTCGCCCGCGATAGTTGACTCAGTGCACTCACGGGCTATAATCCGAAAGATGGCTAGTCAAGTGCCTCCGGAAGTGCTCGAGCTGATTGCAGCCGCGGCCCGTGATACCGGCGTGGAAGTCTATCACGCCGAAATCAGCGGCCGTGAGTTGCGCGTGCAGGTAGAGAGCCAGTCCGGCGCGTCGGTCCGGGCCTGCTCCGAGTTCTCGCACGCGCTCTCGACGCGGCTCGACGCCGCCGACTTCCAGCGCCGCCAGTACACGCTCGAGGTCTCGACGCCGGGCATCGAGCGCCGGCTGTATCAGCCGCAGGACTATGCTAAAGCCCTGAACCAGCACGTCAAGGTGCTGGCGCGTGACGGCTGGGTCGAGGGAGTGGTCGAGGCGGCCGGGCCGAGCGGAATTACCATCAAAGTCCGAACGCCGAACGCCGAGCGCCGAACTTCGGACAGCGAACTCACGCGAGAGATCGCCTTCAGCGAGATACGCGAGGCACACATAAGAGTCCCGGACTGCGAGCTCTTCGCGTCCCGCGCAGGACGGGGTCACGGATCCAGAGAATCCCGGAATCAGGAGCTGCACTCGAATCCTCGAATCCTGGACCCCCTGAACCCTGTCGAGAGGAACCAATGAACAAGGAAATTGCCAACCTTATCGTCCAGATTGCTCGGATACGCAACGTTGATGTCACCTACGTCTGCGAAACCCTGCGCGCCAGCATCGTCGCGGGCCTGCGCCGGCGCTATGGTCCGGACACCGAAGCCGACGCCGAAATCACTGCCGAGACCGGCGACATCCGCGTCTTCCTCGCCAAGAATGTGGTCGAACGCGTCGCCAGCACCGCCCGCGAAATCTCGGTCGGCGACGCCCAGGCGATAAGCGCGTCGGCCCAGGCTGGCGACATGATGCGGGTCGAGGTACCACTCGACGAGTTGGGCCGGATCGCCATCCGCAAGGCTTCGGACGAACTGGTGCTGAAGTTGCGCGAGGCCGAACGCACCAAGCTCTACGACGAGTTCTGCAAGAAGAAGGGCGAAATCGTCACCGGCACCATCCAGAAGATCGGCCGCGACGAGATCATCATCAACCTCGGCTTGATTGAGGCGGCGCTCCCCAACCACGAGCAGCTCAAGGCGGACCACTATCGCCAGGGACTACCGATCAAGGCCTACGTCAACCGGGTTGAGAAGACGCCCATCGGCCCGCGCGTCTATCTTTCGCGCACCCATCCTGAGTTTCTGCGGAAGCTGCTGGCCCGCGAGGTGCCGGAAATCCGCGAGGCGGTCGTGGAGATCAAGGGCATCGCCCGTTCACCGGGCTTCCGTTCCAAGGTCGCGGTCACGTCACTCGACGAAAAAGTCGACCCGGTCGGCGCCTGCGTCGGGTACCGCAAGTCGCGCATCGAGAACATAATCAAGGAGCTCTCGGGCGAGAAGGTAGACATCGTCCAGTGGAGCAAGGACCAGCAGGTCTTCATCTCCAGGGCGCTGGGTCCGGCCAAAGTCGCCCTCGTACTCAAGGAAGGAGACACCCACATTGTCGTGGTCCCTGACGCCGAGTTCTCGATTGCCATCGGGAAGAAGGGCCAGAACGTCTGGCTCGCCAGCCTGCTCTGTGGCGTGAAGATCGAGGTTTTGAAAGAGACCGACTACCGCAACCGTATCATTATGAGCAAGGCCGGCGCGATTCCGCTGGCCAAGCTCGCACTCGAAGAAGCGCTCATGGCGAAGTTGACCGGCGCCGGACTCGGCAGCGCGTTCGACCTTTTGAACGCCACGCCTGAGGACCTCGCCCGCATCACCGAGCTTGCTCCCGAGGCCGTCGAGCCGCTTAAGCAGCAGGCGCGTGACGCGGTCTGGCGCGTGCACGAGGGCAAGCCGGTATTCACTCCGCCGCCGCAGCCCGCGACGCCGGCATCTGCCCCGTCGCCTGAAACGCCGGCAGCAACGGCTCCGGAGTCCGGCCCGTCGCCGACTCCGACGCCTGAGGCCTGACGCCAGAATGGCGAAGCTCAAGGTCTTTGACGCGGCCCGACAGCTCGGGCTTTCGAGCGAGGGCCTGATCCGGGTGCTCAAGGAATTGAACTTCCCGCCGCGCGGCTACACCTCCTACATCACCGACGCCGAGTTCGAGGCCGCCAAGCTGAAGCTGAAGAACGAGAAACATCAGTTCAAGGACCAGATCCGCCGTACCCGCACCGCCCCTCCCCCGAGCCAGCCGCGGCCGCAGGCCGAACCTTCGAAGGTGGCCCAGAACGTCAAGCACACGCTGCAGAAGATCGAGGGTCGCGAGATAAAGCACCGCAAGCCGGTGCGCGAGGTTCCGACTGCCGCCCAGCCTGCGGCTCGGCCAGCGGTCAGAATCAGCGCGTACATGACCGTCGCCGAACTGGCCCATGCCCTGGGCGTAACGGCTTCCGACGTCATCAAGAAAACCATGGGTATGGGTATGCTGGCGACCCTGAACCAGCGACTCGACCTCGAAACCATCACGCTGATTGCCGACGCGTTCGGGGTGCCGGTCGAGCAGGAAACTGAAGTCGAGGCCGTAGTCGAACGCGGCGAGCACAAACCACGGCCGCCGATTGTGGTTGTTATGGGTCACGTCGACCACGGCAAGACCGCGCTGCTCGACTACATCCGGAAGACCAAGGTGGTCGAGAGCGAAGTCGGCCGCATCACCCAGCACACCGGCGCCTACGTGGCGAGCTACCAGAACAAGCCGATCGTGTTCCTCGACACGCCGGGCCACGAGGCATTCACCGCCATGCGGGCCCGCGGCGCCCAGGTTACCGACATCGCCGTTTTGGTGGTTGCTTCGACCGAAGGCATCATGCCCCAGACACTTGAGGCCCTCGACCACGCCCGCGCCGCCGGAGTGCCGATCATCGTCGCCATCACCAAGTCTGACCTGGCCGATGCCAACCCGGACCGGGTCAAGGCTCAACTCGCGCAGCACGGCGTGAAGGTCGAAGGTTACGGTGGCGACACCCTCTGCATCGAGACTTCGGCGATCTCCGGCCATGGCGTGGAGGCTCTCCTCGACGCGATCTCGGTCCTGGCGCTGGAACTCGACCTGAAAGCGCCGTACGCCGGACCGGCTCGCGGTGTCGTCATCGAAGCTCGGGTCGACCGCGGCCGGGGCAGCATCGCCACAGTGCTGGTTGAAGAAGGGACTCTACGCAAGGGTGACCCCTTCGTCTCCGCCGAGTTTTTCGGCCACGTACGCGACCTGCTGGACGACGGCTTCAAGGCGATGTCCGAAGCCACACCGTCAATTCCGGTGCAGGTACTCGGGTTCTCCGGCCTGCCCCAGGCTGGTGACCGTTTCGACGTCGTCGAAGACGAGCGGACGGCGCGCGATACAGCCCAGCGCCGGTTCCTGGCCAAGCGCGACCGAATCCTCTCGGCCAGCAAACCCAAGGTGTCGCTCGAGGCGATCCAGGAACGCATCGCTGAGGGAAAGATCAAAGATCTGAACATCGTCATCAAGGCCGACGTGTCCGGGTCGGCCGAGGCGCTGCGCGACTCGCTCGAGGGCCAGTCCATCGAAGACATCCGGGTGCGCGTGATTCATTCCGGGGTCGGCCCGATAAACCAGAGCGACGTGTTGCTGGCGCAGGCTTCGGAAGCCATTATCGTCGGCTTCCACGTCAAACCGCTGACCGACGCCAAGCTGATGGCCGACAAAGAGGGCATCGAAATCCGCACCTACCGGATCATCTACGCCGCCATCGAGGATATCCGGGCCGCGATGCTCGGCATGCTCGAGCCGGAGAAGAAGGAAGTCGATCTCGGGTCGGCCGAGATCCGGCAGATCATCCGCGTGCCCAAAAGGGGCACGATTGCCGGCTCATACTGCACCAATGGCAAGATCCCGCGCGATGCGATGGTTCGGGTCATGCGGGGCGGCAAGGAGATCTACAACGGCAAGGTCACCTCGCTCAAGCGCTTCAAGGACGACGTCAAGGAAGTAGAAACCGGGTACGAGTGCGGGATCGGCATCGAAGGCGCTGACGACCTGGCCGAAGGTGACACCCTCGATTTCTACAAGGTCGAGGAAGTCAAAAGAACCAGTTAGGCGTTAGGAGTTAGCAGTTATCAGTGAGGCCCAAAGCTGCCACCTTCCGGCTCCTAACTCCTAACTACTAACTACTAACTCCCAACTAGCGGTGACCGTCGGCCTGCTCCTTCTCGACTGCTACATCGCTGAGAGCCAGTCCCTCAAGGATAAGCGCCGCGTACTCTCCAGCCTCTCTGAGCGGTTGCGCCGTCAGTTCAATATCGCGATTGCCGAGGTGGAGTACCAGGATCAGTGGCAGCGGGCGCAATTGGCAATCGTGCTGGTCAACACCAACTGGCGCATGCTGCAGAGCAGCATGTCGAAACTCACCGAGTACATCGATCGAGACCGCCGCGTCGAAATCACCAACACGGAAACGCGCCAGCTCTGCTAGCGAAGGGACAGGGCTGCGCTGTCCGAAAGGACCGCTGCGGCCGGACCTCCGCAGTTTCGGATCGTGTCCCGGGCTCTTGCAGACGCTACCGCACGAACAGAATCGTCGCCAGCCCGGCCAGCCAGCAGTAGAACGCGAACCAGTGGAGCTTCCGGCCGGTGACGAAACGGGCCAGCGCGTAGAGAGCTGCCAGACCGGAGACGAATGCCGCCACCATGCCCACGGCAAGGGCAGTCGGGTTGATTACCGCAAGGTCTACCTTTCGGGCCTCCAGAAAGAAGGCCCCGGTGACGGCGGGAATCGCCAGTAGGAAAGAGAACTCGAACGCCTCCTTCCGCTCCATGCCCAGGTACAGCCCGGTGGCAATCGTCGCGCCGGACCGCGAAATGCCCGGCAGAATCGCGATTGCCTGCCCACAACCCACCAGCAGTGCACGCAGCCAGCCGGATCGGCCCTGGGGCTGCGAGTACCGGGTGCCGAACAAGACCCCGCCGGTTACCAAGAGCATAAGGCCGACCAGCAAGGGGTTGGTAAACGCACGGTCAATGATGTCACTGAACGTGACGCCTATCAGCCCGGCCGGGATTGAGGCGAGCAGGATGAACGCCGCCATCCGCCAGCTCCCACTTCTCCGCGCGGCGTCGCGAACCCATAGCCCGCGGATGAGCTTTGCCAGGAGAGGAGCGAAGTAGAAGATGACCGAGAGTGCCGTGGCACCATGCAGCATAGTTGTCAGCGGCAGCCGGGACTCGGCCGGCAGCTTCCAGAGATGCTCAAGCACGGCCAGATGCCCGGAACTGGAGACCGGAAGGAACTCGGTGATGCCCTGGATCAGACCCAGCAACAACGCTTCAAGGATACTCATAGTCAACCTCCAATCTTGGGGATAGGATTCCCAATGCCCAAGTCCCGATTACTAACGAATGTCCAATGCTGGGAGGTTTTGTCGGCTGTCCTCCGCAGTTGGTCATTCGTTGGGAGTTAGTAATTGGCAATTGGGCATCTCCTAGAACGTCACGTCATAGCGCAGGTGTACTTTACCCCGCAACGGGTTGTCGCGGAACGCAACCCCATAGTCGAGACCGAAGATGCCGACCTGCGTGGCCACACTCGTACCTGCCCCATATCCCGGCTTCACCTGCCAGCCGAGCGGGTCCTGATAGACACCTACATCAAGGAAAGGATACACGCTCGATGCACGCTCCAGGCTGTGGCGCAGCTCGGTCCAGAACCAGCCGACCCGGGCCGAGGCGAACTCCTCTTCCCGGTAGCCGCGCACCGTACCCGGCCCGCCCAGGAAGTAGAGCTCGGACTCGGTCAGCGCCGCAGCCGAGTAGACCGCCCGCAGTCCGACCATGCTCGACCAGGCGAGGTTCCGCGCACAGGGCAGAATTCCGTTCAGGCCAAGCTCAACGTGCGCGACGCCGTCGGAACCTGCGGAATCGGTCGACCGGTTGCCGACCTTGGTCAACGCGCTCAACCGGATTCCGCTGCGCGGGTTGGCCGGGAAGTCACGCGAGTCCAGAAGCACGCCCGTACCGGCCCAGACCACGTTGGCGCGCGTCCGGCTCACTGCATCGGTAAGCCGATCATAACCGGTCTCGAAACTAACCGTCGTCAACGCGGCGGCCCGAACCCTGGCCGACAATGCCAGGTTCGTCTCTGCCGACGTTGTGTCAATCGTCTGCTGTCGTGCGTTCGCTGTCAGGTCGATAGTCGTCCCAAGCACCCAAGGCTCGGTGTAGCTCAGGCGGTAGCTGGTCCGGGAGTACGCCGACTGCCAGCCCGCCTCCAGCCTCCGGCCCGTGTCAAAGAGATTGCGGAACGACACCAGCAGAACGCCGGTGAGTTTCCGGTCTGAAGGCGAAAAGCCTGCGACACCGCTGGCGCGGTTGACGTTCAGACCGGTCACCCAATACCTGAATCCGTACGCACGCTCATCGCCGACTATCGCCTGCGAGTCTACGACCACGAGCCCGCTCCGCTCCAGGTTGAGGCGCCAGCGAGCAGCTGAGGTCTGCGAGTAGGTGCCCGGCGAGAAGCCGGCAACGCGCTCCAGCAGCCCGGGTTTGGTGCCGGGTTTGCCGGAGAACTCAAGGTAGCGGACCTCGACCTTGGGACCGGACACGACCCGGAGGGTAGGAAAAACGAATCCGCTCTCCTGTAAGAGCGACAGCGGCGTCACGACGGCGAAAGGGTAACCGCTGTTCTCGCAGGCCGCGAGCACGACTGCCGCGGCGCGGTCCACGGCCGCCCGGTCGAACAAGGCTCCCCGTCCGGGCAGCGAGCGGATCAGCCCGTCGTCGATGATGATTGTGTCACCTTCGATGCGCCACCCGCCGACCGACGACTGCCCCAGACTTCCTGCGGAGAGCGAATCGAATCCTGCCGCGGCGACACTCCCATTGCCGGAAGCGGTTTGCGCCACAGCAGTGCTGCAGACGAGCAGCGTCGACCAGAACAACCGGCCAGGCACGACCCGGACGTCACTCCAGATTGACATCGCTGGGCTGTTCCCGGTGCGCGGGGCGCGCCTCAACTCATGAACAGGTATTGCCGCCAGCCGTCGGGCACGTCGCCCAGACTGGCGATGGCGAAGGTGAAATAGTGTGGCTTCTTGGGCTTCCGGCGCAACGGCATCATCGCCTGCGCCGGCGTCATGTTGCCCTTGCGCGAGTTGCACTCAGTACAGGCGCAAACCAGGTTCTCCCAGGTATCCGTGCCGCTGGAGGATTTGGGGATGACGTGATCGGTGGTCATCACTGCACCCCGCTTGCCGCAGTACTGGCAGGTGCTTCCGTCACGTCGCAGGACGTTCCGCTTGGTCAGAGGTACTTCCCGGCGCTTCACGCGCACGAAGTAGTTGAGCCGGAGAACGCTGGGCAGCCGATAGGCCATCCGTACGGTTCTTGCCGCCGCCGCGGACGGCTCGAGCATCTCGGCCTTGCGCGAGAGCACCAGCACCAGTGCCCGGCGGGCCTTGCAGACCGACAAGGGCTCGTAGTTCTGGTTCAGCAGCAATACGTGTCGGTCGAGCATCGCTCCGCTATCTGACGAACAACTCCTTTTCAACTACCTTCTTGAGGTCTCCGACTGCAACCAGCATCTTGCCGGCGTACTGCTTCATGACCGGGTCAGACAGAGCCTTGTTGTAGTAGCCGATCGCCTCATCACACAGCGCCAGGGATCGACGCAGCTTCGCAGTCGGCGTCGCCGTCAGATTCGACCCTGCCTGCTCGCGGGCCTGCTTGTACCGGATCTCCCCCAGGTCCGCCAATGCCTGCGCGTTGCCTGGTTCCATCCTCAGCACCTTCTGCAGGATATCCTCCGCCGCGCCCGTGCTTCCCTGCTGAATCAGCGCCTCGGCCTTGAACACGCGCGGTTGCGTCTTGGTCGAGTCCTTGGCGATGAGCGCATCGAACACCTTTATCGCCTGCTTGGTCTTGCCCGATGCCAGGTACACAGAACCCTGACGCAGCGCGGTCTGGTCGCGGTTCGGTTCGCTCTGGAGAATCGTGTCCAACTGGGCCACCGCCTTGTCGTACTGCTTCAACTCGATGTAGCAGTCGGCCAGCTTCTCGCGCAACTCCCAGACCTTGGAAAATCGCTGCACCAACGGTAGGAGCGAGTTTGCGGCATCTGCGTAAAGCCCCTGCTTGTAGAGGAAGTCGGCCCACAGACGCTGGACGTTCACATCATCCGGGAAACGTCGCATCGCACTCTCGTAGAGCTGCCTCGCCTTATCCATCTGCTTCCACCTGAGATACACGTCGGCGGCGCCGCTGTAGAGGTCGACCAGGCTCGAGTCCTGGGCAAGACCTTCCAGATAGACGGCCAGGGCCGCGCTGTCCTTCTGCATGGCGAGGAAAAGGTCGCCGAGCCCTTCGTACGCCTTGGCCTTCTTTGGGTCAAGCCTCATCGCCGCACGGAAGTTCTCCTCGGCGGAGACCGGGTCTAGCATCTTTCGGTAGGCCGTCCCGATGGCGACGTACACTTCGTAGTACGTGGAATCGTAGGTCAGGGCGCGCTGGAAGTTCTCGAGCGCCGACTCGAAATTGCCCTGAGAGAAGTACCCGGCACCGAAGCTGTAGTACTGCTGCGCCGAGTCTCGCTTCGCCTTCAACTCTTCATCGGTCGCCGGCTTCACGGTCTGCGTGGTCGCACAGCCTGCCAGCACGGCCAGCACCGCGGCGACAAGGGCCGCCGCCCCGACTGAAAGGGTCTTTCTCGACATGCTCAAAGCTCCTTTGGAGAGATGGTTCTCGTCAAACGCCAAACGAAAATCTGCGGTTCTGCAATGGAGCCGACGGGAGTCGAACCCGTGACCTCTTGACTGCCAGTCAAGCGCGCTCCCAGCTGCGCCACGGCCCCAATCAAACAGGCTAAGTTTTACCCGAATTGGCCTGACTGTCAAGGGAAGCGCAGGCAAGGTCATCCGCTGACCACGCGGACTGTGCGAGTGTCCCCGATGGAACGGAATGCCGGCCCGACATTGAGGAGTGATCTCGCCCTCAATCGGACACTCGGCGACCTCACAACCGCCAAGGCCGGCGCCGAGAGGAAGCCGCGCTTGTGTCTCGCGAAGTACCGGTCGGAGTTCGTCCGGAAGCTCCGGCAGATCTGTCGCCGGTTGCGTACTCGCTTACATCGCGAGCTGTGTCCTTCGCTTCATCTCGACCTCAACCTTCAGCTCAACCTTAGCTTGAATCCTCTGCTGTACCGCGCGTTCTCCGCAACGTTGTTCAAGACGTTGCTCCAGTAGTTGTTCGCGGCGTTGTTCGGCTCGATGTTCGACCTGAAGTACGGCGCGTTGTTGGCTTCGTCGCGTCTCGCGCCGCATCGGCAGATGCTACCCTCCAGGCAGCCTGTGGGCCGCCCACTCCCCGGCAGAATTGTGGTCCGAGAGCTGTACACCACTACATGTAGATGGCAATCAGGGCCTTTCCTTCTCCCCCTACTCCTCGAGGAGAGGGTCGGGGTGAAGAGTCCAGTGAACTGGCGACTCCGACGGGACAGGACCTACGCACGAGACCGGCTGCAGGTCAAGACACTCGCGCCAGGACTGCCGCGTTCATTCCGACACTCAGTGCCGTCTTCGACCGCAGACTCAACGCGCGACTCAAGGCCGGACTCAACTCGCGGTTGAACGCGCACGTCAAGCCGGAACTCACTGCGCCACTCGCCGCACGGCTGATTGCGGGATTGAGCACAGCGTTGATGCCCTGACCGACCGCGGCGCTGAACTCCCGAGTCTGGGCGCGGTTGACGGCCGCGTTGAGTCTCAGGCTCGTCGCGCGACTGCCAGGCGGGCTAAGTCCTTGATTGACTGCCACATTGATCACCGCATTGAACGCGGCCTTGAACCCCGCAGTCACCCCCGGATTGACCCCCTCATTGCCGGTGCAGGTCTTGGACGAAGCAGCGGTCTCGGTCCGGGACCTGAAGCGACCCGGCACTCCTCCCGGCTTGAGGCCAGGCACAGCCAGGCTCGACCTCTGACCGGTGCGCTGCATCACACCGGCCCTCACTCATCCTACTTGCCCTGCTTTGGCTTGACCGACTGCCGGGAGAGATGCCTGTCGCATTCCCACGTGAGCGACTCCTGGTGCAGGTGTTCGGATAGACGAGACCCGAACACTCAGAATGGTCCCGTGGCGGTCCGGCCGGACGGGTTCGGAGAGAAAAGCGGAGGCAATGCCCGGGATAGTACAGGCGTACCCCTGATAGTCGGCAGCGCTAACATGGGGAGCATCCTCTTCTGCCTCTTTCACCCTCAACCTGAGAGCGTCGTTCAGGCGACTTGCGTCTGAGTTGGCGGGTGAAACCGTCGAGGGCTAGGACAGTGAACTTGCGGACGAGATCCTGGACTGCTAGCGCTGCAGCACGACCTTGATGACGCTAGTTGCATCACGCATCATGCTCGACGCCTGACGCACGAAGCAGATGCCGGACCGCGGGTTTGCGACCCTCCGCCCATCGCATAGACAATCACGCGCTACTCCTCTTCTTCGTCGTCCACCGGCGCGAGACCGCGGTAGCAGATGGAGATACGGTGGGAGGCGCCGAGCTTGCCGTAGGGCGCAAAGGCATAGTCCACGCCGATGCCCTGCCAGGA
>VGIR01000040.1 GCA_016867815.1 candidate division WOR-3 bacterium
TCTGCAGACAAGGCGACCGATTGAGACTAATAGACTGCCGCAACGACAGCGTTCTGGTGGACACGGTACTTGGTGAAGGAGTCGCCTATCTCGAAGCGCACACCGGCGATGGCGAGAAGGTATACATCGCTCACGGTCACCAAGTTGACGTCCTCGATGCGAGCTCACTCGCTGTGCTGACGACAATCGTATGGAAGTATATGTCACATAGGGGAGACTGGCCGTCGTTTGTGTACTCCGATTCCACCGACAAGCTCTACTGGTTCGCATGCGACAATCAGAGTCGCAGCGAGCCGGAAAGCGCACTGGTGATAGACACGCGCGGCGACACCATCGTCGCCCGGCTCAGTGCGGGCGTCGAGCAGCGACCGGGATGCTTGGACCACACGGGCAGGTTCATCTTCTGCCCTGACGCGGCGTACGACAACAGCCTTGTTGTGTACGACTCACAGATTGACAGCGTCGCGGCCGTGTACTCAGGTCTGCCGGTGCCTGTGTGCGTGAAGCCGAATCCCGAGCGCGCTCAGATCTACGTTGGTTGCGACGAAGTGATACTGGTCTATCCGGATGCGCCGCCCGGGGTCCAGGAAGCGCCAAACGTCGAGGGGCGAGTGACAGGCGGCGGACCGACGGTGGTGAAGCGCGTCTTGGTGTATGCGCCTACGAGTGTTGAGGACCGACAGGCGAATGGCAAATTGCTCGATGCATCCGGCCGGAAGGCGATGAACCTCCAGTCCGGAGAGAATGACGTGCGGGCCCTTTCGCCGGGTGTCTACTTCGTGCGTACCGGGGAACTGGGACGAACCCGCAAGATTGTCATAACGCGATGAGGGTGAAGCGGACTCTCAAGAAAGGAGGCGCCCCACGGTCGACGGGGCAGATCGGCATGTAGAGAATTGAAGAGGGCAGCCCTGGAGTCCGCCAAGACATCAGGTTCAGGACTTGCGTCCTGTTGCTGCCCTTTGGGGTACAGCATAGCCCGCAAAGGACCGAAGTCAAAAGGAAGTGAGTCAAGTGAAACGATCAGCAGCAGAAGCAATCTGCGTCCTGTTAGCTTTGTTTTCCTCCGCCCTCGGTACCGAGTACTACGCGTGGGAGTGGTTGCAGGTTCCACACCCTGCTGTGGTGCACCCTTCGTACGACCTCGTGCTCACCGCGAACAACGGCGCGCACTCGGTGGCGCTGGGCGAATACGGAGAAAACGGATACCACTACTGGACAAGCATAGCCATACAGCTGGATAGCTTCGATCAGAGCCAGAAGCACACAAAGGCCGTCGCATACGAACTGAAGGACGGCCTCTATCCCCAGGGGAGATGGCCGTACTTCTTCGACCTCTGGTCGTCGCTCAGCCCAACCAACCCCTGTGTTGCGGCGAACAACAACCACAAGCTCTGGATGTGTACGTACACAGCTCTCGGCAACCAGTACCGAAAGTGTCACGTGATGACGGACTCGCTCCCGATGCAGACTCCTTCGGATGATCACTGCCTCAGCGAGGACGGTCACGTGAATCACGACTTTTCGTTCACCGGCGAGTGCTTCGGAGGCACCAGCGATACGTTCTGTCTGGCCTATACGACTAACTACACCAGGAACGGCTCGGCGATGTGGGGCCTTCACTACCGTAGAACCGACGATGCTGGCGAGAATTGGCTTGATGAGGACGGAATACCAATCCTCCCTGATGCCACGCAAGATGACTCGACGACAGGGCCGTCTCTCGCTGTGGCTTCTCGTTGTACCGTCTACGCCGTCTACCGCAAGCCTGCAAACGGGGACGATCCCGACTCGATCATCTTTGAGAAGACTACGAGTATTTCGGGGACACAATACTTAATTCTCTTGACCTCGAGAGGGCGAGGCCGTAGACTGAGGCATGGCGAGAATCGCGCGTGTGGTGGCGGCAGAAGTTCCGCATCACGTGGTCCAGCGCGGGAACCGGCGGCAGCCGGTCTTCTTCAGCACTGCGGACTACAAAGCGTATCTGCGGCTGATGGCCGCCTGGTGCGGACAGCAGGGCGTGGAAGTCTGGGCCTACTGCCTGATGACCAATCACGTGCATCTGATCGTTGTGCCCGGCAGTGAGCAGGGGCTGGCCCGGGCGATCGGCGAGGCTCACCGGCGTTACACGGTGCGAGTGAACCAGCGGGAGCACTGGCGCGGCTACCTCTGGCAGGGGCGTTTCTCATCGTATCCGTTGGACGATCAGTATCTGCTTGCGGCAGTTCGCTACGTAGAGCTGAATCCGGTGAGGGTCGGTCTTGCGGAACGGCCCTGGCAGTATCCCTGGTCTAGTGCGGCGGCCCACATGCGAAACCGGGACGACGTGCTGGTGAGAGTGAAGCCAATGCGGGACCGGGTTGCGGACTGGCGCGAGTACCTGAGTACCGAGCCGGACAGCACGGACATGGATAGCCTGCGACGTCACATGCGCAGCGGTCGGCCACTGGGCAGCTCCGAGTTTGTCGAGTCGCTCGAGACGAAGCTGGCCCGGTCCCTGGTTCCCCGCAAGCGTGGCCCCAAGCCCGGCACTGCGATCCGACCCCAACCAATTAAGTAAGGTGTCCCTAAAATAGGGGCAATCCCAGTCTGCAGGTGTATGACGTGACGGGCCGGACCGTGCGCACGCTGGCAAATGGGCATCAGCAGGCGGGCAACTACTCGGTAGGCTGGGACGCTAAGGACAGCCGTGGCAGGCAGGTGCCGCGCGGTGTCTATTTCTACCGTCTCGACACGCCGGGGTTCCGGGCGGTGAAGAAGGCGGTGGTGGCGCGCTAGCGCGAGAATGGAGAGTCGAGAGTAGGGAACAGCCGAATGCGAGCAGGGGCGGGCGTAAGCCCGCCCCTGATTCTGGGGCGAGATGCGACATCCGTCAGCCTGCGGCTACGGTGCCGGCGCGGGGACGTTGAAGACGTCGGTGCGTATCGCGGCGAGGAGCTCGGGCCTGAGACCGCGGTTCTGCCATTTCTCCAGCAGCACCTGGGCCTCTTTCGCCAGCGTTGGGCCGGAGATGGTCTGGCGGTGCGAGAGCTTGAAGAGCTGCCGGGCGAAGTCGAGGTAGAAGACGATGTACATGGTGTCGATGCCGCTTGAGTCCAGAACCTGCTTCGTCTCCGTTTCCATGGCACACAAGGCAACCAGCGAAGCCTGGTAGCGTTCCGCCATGTCGGCAAAGATGCGGGCAGTCGTCTGCGCCGCTATCTCGGGTGAGTACTTCGCCTTCCAGCACGAGGGTCGTCGGATTGCGTCGGACATGATACAACTCCTTTCCGGCTATCAGCCGGGTTACTGACCTTCACTGGTATTGGAGAGCCGAGAGCCCTCAAATGTAACATCCGATATAGTATCTGCCGACGGAAGCGCGAATCACGGACACGTCATTCGAGCCTGACAGGGACCGACCCCACGACCCAGAGCCGAGGCTGGAACGCTGACCGGCAGAGGGGGAGTCACTCCCGGATTGACTGCGCGATTCAAGACCGGACACAACGTGGCCATCAATGTGGCTGTCAATCAAGGACTTAGCCAGGCCGTCAGCCGCGCGATGAGTTGCCGGCTCAGCGCGGCCGTCAATGGCGACCAGACCGGGGAACTCGGGACCGCCGTCAGTGAGGAATCCAGTCCCGCGTTCAGCTCGGCGCTGAATCGCGCACCGAGCCTCGCAGCGAGTTCCGGCTTGACTTGCGCGTTCAGCCGCGAGTTGAGTCCGGCCTTGAGCCGCGCGTTCAGTCTGCGGTTCAGTTCGGCACTGAGCGCCAGAGTGATCGCGGCAGTTCTGGTGCGAGTGCTTTGACCTGCAGCCGGTCTCGTGCGTAAGCCCTGTCCCGACGGAGTCGCCAGTTCGCTGGACTCCTCACCCCGACCCTCTCCTCGGGGAGGAGAGGGAGAAGGAAAGGCCCTGATTGCCATCTACAGGTAGTGGTATGCCGCTCTCGGACCACAATTCTGCCGGGGAGTGGGCGGCCCACAGGCCGCCTGGGGGGTGGCATCTGCCGATGCGGCGCGAGACGCGACGCAACCCACAACTTAGCGAGTATCGCCGCGAGCATCGAGCCGAACAACGCCGCGAACAACTGCAGGAACAACGACTGGTGCAACGTCTCATGCAGCGCGCGATGCAACGCCTCAAGCAGCTTCCGATGCAGCTTGCGGTGCAGGTCACGATCCAGCTACCGACGAACCGGCCGACGCGACGTACGACGCAACTCACGATACATCTGCCGGGGCTTCGGTCCCTGCTTCGCCGTTTGCTTCGCGAGACGCAACCGCGCCCGCGGCGCGGGGTCGGGGCATCAGCACGTGTGCCGGCTTGAGATAGGACCATCCGGCGTCGCGGTCGAAGTTCGCGCTTTTCTTGGTGTCCGGTTGGGCTTGGGTAGAATCTGAGCCTTGACGCCGGAAGCCTCGAATCGAAGATACGCTCTCCTTGCCACGACGCTGGCTTCCTTTCTGACGCCGTTCATGGGTTCGGCGGTGAACGTGGCCCTGCCGCGCATCGGCGAGGAGTTCGGGATGAACGCGATTACCCTGGGCTGGGTTGCCACTTCATACATCCTGGCCGCGGCAATCGGCCTGGTTCCGCTGGGCAGGCTGGCGGATATGCGCGGACGGAAGCGTGTCTTCGTCTGGGGTGTGGTTGTGTTCACAATGGGCTCAATCGCGTCCGCTTTGTCGGTCTCGACCGGCAGCATGATTGCCGCACGCATCGCTCAGGGCCTGGGCGGGGCGATGGTGTTCGGCACCGGTACGGCGATTCTCACTTCCGTCTACCCGCCGCAGTTGCGGGGCCACGCGCTCGGTATCAATGTCGCTACCGTCTATGTCGGCCTGACGCTCGGGCCGACTCTCGGTGGCGTCATGACCCAGGCGCTGGGCTGGCGCTCGGTATTCTGGGCCGGCGTGCCGCTGGGCGTTGCGGTAGTCGCGCTGGTCCTGTGGAAGCTGGAGGGCGAGTGGTTCGAGGCGCGAGGCGAGCGGTTCGACGTAGCAGGGATGGTGATCTACAGCCTCGCGCTGTTCAGTCTGATGTATGGCTTCGCCCTGCTCCCTGCGCTGTTCGGCGCAGGGCTGGTCGGAGTCGGGCTCGTGGGCCTGGTCGGCTTCGTGCTGCTCGAGCGCCGGATCAAGAACCCGGTTCTCGACATCAGCCTGTTCAGCGGGAATCGGGTGTTCGCGCTCTCCAACATCTCCGCACTGGTGAACTACAGCGCGACGGCGGCGGTGAGTTTCCTGCTCAGCTTGTACCTGCAGTATGCGCGCGGCCTGGATGCACGCGGGGCCGGGTTGCTGCTCGTGGCCGGCCCGGTGGTGCAGGCGGCAATCTCACCGCTCGCGGGCCGGCTCTCGGACAGAGTCGAGCCGCGCATCGTCGCCTCAGTCGGAATGGGTTTGACCGTCGTCGGGCTGGTTTTCTTCGTCTTCCTCGGTAGCCGAACCCCGCTCGGACTAGTTGTGGCGGGGCTGGTCCTGCTCGGGGCCGGGTTTGGGCTCTTCTCGTCGCCGAACATGAATGCCATCATGGGCTGCGTCGAGTGGAGGTACTACGGGACCGCGTCCGGAATGGTCGCGACGATGAGGATGGTCGGTCAGATGTTCTCGATGGGGATTGCCATGCTGCTGCTCGCGCTGTTCGTCGGGCGGGTGCAGATCACGCCGAATCAGCACGCCGGGCTGCTGCCCGCAATGAGAATCGCGTTTGGTGTATTCGCTGCGTTGTGTCTGGGTGGCGTGTTCGCGTCGCTGGCACGCGGCAAGCTGCACCGGGAGTGATAGTGGTCCCGTGGTCGAGTGGACTAGTGATCCAGTGTGAGGGCAATGGCTTCGGGTTCCGGGCTTGCTTGTTGTCTTCGTGTCTCTGTGGTAGACTTCCGTATGCGCTTCAGGTACGACCCGGCGAGGACGTTCGGCCAGAACTGGGTCGGCGCTTTCATCGCCTACATCGTGATTGACGGACTCTGCGTGGGACTGGGTATGGGTGTGCCGCTCTTCTGCATCCTGCTGGGGTTCTCGGTCGGGTGGTTCGGCGCCGTCCGGGCGTGGCACTTCGTGCCGGGGCAGATAGGAGCCATGAAGCGAAGCCTGCGCTACGCTCTTCTTACCACGCTCGTGACGTTCGTGATAATGGCCATCATCTGGGGCCGGTTGGTGCCGATGCTATTCAACCCGGTTGTCAATCCCGGCAACATGGGCCTGCCGTTGCTGCTTTACGAGCCGAAGGCGAGCCTCATCGGCTGGCTGGTTCTGATGATACTCATCTCACCATTCCTGCAGTTCCAGATGACCGTGCTCGGTTCGTTCGTCACATTCCTGTTCTTGTTCAGTCGCTGGCCGGAAGGACCGCCGCGAGTCGCATAGGCGACTCGCGGAAGCTCGAAGTTCGAAGCCCGAAGCTCGAATCAAGTCCGTATGGCGAAGCAAGTCCGAAACTCGGGCTGTCTTCCTGGTGTCTCGGTGTTCTTGCGGTGAGAATCCGGTCCGTTTCCGGCCGAGCCTAGGCCAGCGCCAACTCGGTTGCCGCGTCGAAGAAGTGGAGATGGCCGGGCGCGAAGCCGACGGTCACTGAGTATCCGGGACGCGGCGCATTCTGTGGTGGCACACGGGCGATGAGTGTGTCGCTGCCGGCCTTGAGATAGACGATGACCTCGCTACCCATCTGTTCGACGACCTCAACCACGGCATTCATCACCTGCCTGGAAGCGCCTGGGACACGATCCGTTCCGGCTTGGGACACGATCCCAATCGAGGACGATTGGGTCATGTCCCCGCCGCGGTCATGCCCCGTTGCGCCGAGCACTATCCCTTCCGGCCTCACGCCCAGCACGACCGGCTTGCCTCTGGCAGGGGCTAGGGGCGAAGTGAGTGCTTCTGGCAGTTCGAGCCGGAACGAATCGCGTGAGAAGCCGAGCGGGGTTTTGTCATCCAGGCGTCCGGATAGGAAGTTCATGGGCGGAGAACCGATGAAGCCGGCGACAAACTTGTTCACCGGCCGGCTGTAGATCGTCATCGGATCGGCAACCTGGAGCAGCTTCCCATCCTTCATCACCCCGATGCGCTGGCCCAGGGTTATTGCCTCGACCTGGTCGTGGGTGACGTAGAAGACAGTGGTTTCAAGCCGGCGGTGGATGCGGGCGAGTTCGGTGCGCATTCCCACCCGCAGCTTGGCGTCCAGGTTGGAAAGCGGCTCGTCGAAGAGGAAGACCTGGGGGTGGCGGACGATGGCGCGGCCAACGGCCACGCGCTGGCGCTGGCCTCCTGACAGGGCCGCGGGCTTCCGGGCAAGCAGGTCGGAGATGTCGAGAATCCGCGCTGCCTCGTCGACCCGCTTGCGGATTTCGTCCTTCGCCACCTTGCGCAGCCTGAGCGCAAACGCCATGTTCTCTCGCACCGACATGTGGGGATAGAGTGCATAGTTCTGGAACACCATGGCTATGTCGCGGTCCCGTGGCTCGACGTTGTTGACCATGCGGTCACCGATGTATATCTCGCCCGAGGTCGGCTCCTCCAGTCCGGCCACGAGTCGCAGCGCGGTTGACTTACCGCACCCGGATGGGCCGACCAGCACGAAGAACTCCTTGTCCGCGACTTCAAACGTGACGTGGTCGACCGCGACGACGCCTTTGTCGTACACCCTGGTGAGGTCTTTGAAGCCTACTCGGCTCAAGGGAAGGGGGCTAGGGGTTAGGGACTGGGGACGTGGGCCAGAGAATCGAAAGTAAGCGGATGACGGTCTCGCGCAAGTCGCGGCGGGGCACGACGGCATCAAGCGTACCATGCTTGAGGCAGAATTCGGCGGTCTGGAATCCCTCCGGAAGTTTCTCGCCGATAGTACCTTCGATGGTGCGCCGGCCCGCGAAACCGATGAGTGCACCGGGTTCGGAGATGATCACGTCGCCGAGCATTGCGAACGACGCCGTGACGCCGCCGGTGCACGGGTCCACGGGTATGGCGATGTAGGGAACGCGTTCCTTGCGCAGGAGTCCGAGCTCGGCCGAGGTCTTGGCCATCTGCATGAGTGAGTACGCGCCCTCCTGCATCCGCGCGCCACCGGAAGTGGCGATGATGAGCAGGGGCCGACGCTCGGTGCGGGCGAGCCGGATAGCCCGAGCGATCTTCTCGCCCACGACCGAGCCCATGCTGCCGCCGACGAAGCTGAAATCCATCACCGCAAGGACGATCGGTATCCCGCCGAGCGCTCCACGGCCGTAGACCAACCCTTCCTTGCGTCCGGTCTTCTCCTGCGACTTCTTTATCTGCTTGTCGTAGTCAGGGAAACAGAGCGGGTCGGCGGGGGACATGTCGGCCTCGATCTCCTCGAGCCGGCCTTGGTCGAGCAGGATCTGGATGTACTTCTCGGGATTGATGCGGAAGTGGTAGCCGCAGCGGGTGCAGATGAAGAAGTTTGACTCGAGAGTCTTTCGATAGAGGATTTCGCCGCAGCTGCTGCAGCGAAACCACATTCCGTCCGGTGTCTGCGAGCGGCCGACCGGTCGAGCGGGCGTGGGCATGGGCTAGTATAGAAGCGACCGTCAGAGAGTCAAGAATCAGGCCGGCCGCAACGCCCCCAGGCCTCGATAGGAGCTCACCACCCAGTCACAAAGACACAAAGACGGTCCGGACGAGAGTTCCCATTGTATGCCCGGTCCTTTTCGTGTCTTGGTGGTTCAATGTCGATTCAGGCCGCCCAGAGCAGTCTGGCATCCGGCGCCACCGGCAGGGATCTGTCCCTTCGGCTGAGACCAAGTGGTCGGGGTTGGAACCGGGCCGAAACGTCGAGTTCGAAGTCGTTTGGGCTCCGTACGGCAGCCAAGCCACGCAGGTCAGGAGTTTCGAACGTGGTCCCCAGGCGGAATTGGCTCAGTCCTGCAGCGTTTGACAGGCGAAAGAGGTTGTCTAGTCTTAGGTGATGTGTGAAGTGTTTCTGGGCCTCGGGTCCAACCTGGGTGACCGGGACGGGCTGTTGGACCAGGCTGTCACCGCCCTGAAGTCGCTGGGCAAGGTGACACATTCGCGCTGGCATGAGACGGCAGCGGTTGGGCTCCCGGGTGCGCCCGCTTTCCGGAACGGCGTCGTCAGACTGGAGACCGACCTCGGGCCCGACGAGTTGCTCCGATGTACACGGAACATTGAGCTCCGGCTCGGCCGTGACCCGCTCCGGCGTGCCGGCTCGCGAACCATCGACATCGACATTCTGCTCCATGGTCGCCAGGTAATCAGCCGCCCCGGGCTGGCGATCCCTCATCCTCGGCTGCATCAGCGGGCATTCGTTCTTGTCCCGCTGGCCGAACTGGCCCCGGACCTCGTCCACCCGGTGCTGGGCAAGACCGTCACCGAGATGCTTGCCGAAGTCGGCAGCACCGGAGTCAAAGCCGCATGAGGGGTCGGAATCAGCCGCCGAAACCCAAAGGTGTGAGGCCCCAATTGAATCCCCCGCCGGCGTCTGCGTCTCTCTTTAGTGAACCTGCTTCCCAGGCGATGAGATACCTCTGCATCGAGGGGCCGATCGGCGTAGGCAAGACCGCGCTGGCCGATCTCCTGGCGAAGCGGTTGGACGCCAGGCTGGTGAAGGAAGCTGTGGAGGAAAACCCGTTCCTCGAGAAGTTCTACGGTGACATGCGCAACTACGCACTCCCGACCCAGCTTTTCTTTCTGCTCTCGCGCCACAAGCAGCAGAGTGAGCTGCTTCAGTCCGAGCTGTTCAAGCGCACCGTGGTATGCGACTACCTGTTTGACAAGGACCGTGTCTTCGCCCATCTGAACCTGACCGAACACGAGCTCACGCTCTACGACCGTATCTACACGTTCGTGGCTCAGGAGATACCGAAGCCCAGCATCGTCGTCTATCTCCAGGCCCGGGTTGAGGTGCTCCTGGCTCGCATCCGGCAGCGGGCGCGGGGATTCGAGGCTGCGATTGACCCTGAGTACCTTGCGGAGCTGGCCGATGCCTACAATCACTATTTCATGCACTACGAAGCCGCGCCAGTCCTTATCGTCAATACCGAGCGTCTGGACTTCGTGGCAAACCGGGAGGACTTCGAGGACTTGTTCCGGGCGATTGAGGAGACGACGACGGGACGACGGTTCTACTCGCCGCGGGGGAAGGGACGATAGTGGTGCAGAAAGAAGTCCGAAGCTCGAAGTTCGAATGACGAACGGTGGAACGGAGCTGAGATGTACACTGGTCCGGCTCAACCCGACAAGCTGACCACGGTCCGGATCGTCCGCAAGAAGGCCAAGGGCGAGCGTATCGTCTGCCTCACGGCGTACGACTTCCCGACCGCGCGGGTTGTCGATGACGCCGGGGTCGACCTGATACTGGTGGGCGACTCGGCAGCGAACGTTGTCTACGGTATGCCCACGACCCTGACCATCGGGATGGACGAGATGGTCTTTCACACCCGCGCGGTCGCGGCCGGTGTGAAGCGGGCGCTCATTGTGGCGGATATGCCGTTCCTTTCCTACCAGGTGTCGGTCGAGCAGGCGGTTGCCAACGCGGGCAGGTTCATTCAGGCCGGGGCCGAGGCGGTCAAAGTCGAGGGTGCCGGGCCCATCGTGCCGGCAATTAAGCGACTGGTCGAACTCGGCATACCGGTGATGGGCCACCTTGGGCTGACTCCGCAGTCGGTCCACAAACTCGGTGGCTATCGGCTGCAGGCCCGGAAGGCCGATGACCAGGAGCGGCTGCTGGCAGACGCCAGAACGCTCGCAGACGCGGGCTGTTTCTCAATCGTGCTTGAGAAGATCCCGGCCGAGGTCGCGAAACGGGTGACGGCCGAGCTCCCGATTCCGACCATCGGCATCGGCGCTGGCCCGGATTGCGACGGACAGGTGCTGGTGCTGCATGACATGCTCGGCATGTCCGACGCTCCGCCGCTCAAGTTCGTGAAGCAGTATGCCCACCTGCATGCCGACATCCTCAAGGCCGTGACCGCATACGCCGAAGAAGTCCGTTCCGGCAAGTTCCCCGACGAAGAACATACATTCCACACCGACGGGGAAGGTCGAGGCCAAGGTTAAGGTCAAGATCAAGATGAGGTCCTCTCCGTCTCAACCTTGACCTCAACCTCAACCTGTCCGATGAGAGTCGTGAGGTCAGTGGCCGCGATGCAGCGCATCGCGCTGGGCTTGAAGCGGCGCGGCCGCATCGGGTTCGTTCCGACCATGGGCTATCTACACGAAGGTCATCTTGGGCTGGTGCGGGCGGCGCGCCGTCAGTCCGACTTCGTCGTGGTCTCAATATTCGTGAATCCGATTCAGTTCGGCCCGAAAGAGGACTTTCGCCGTTACCCGCGTGACTTCAACCGGGACCGGCGACTGCTGGAGTCGGCCGGGGCCGACTTCATCTTCTATCCCGGAGTCAAGGACATGTACCCGGAGGGGTTTGCCACGTTCGTTGATGTCGAGCGGCTGGGCGAGGGTTTGTGCGGCAAGTCAAGACCCGGTCACTTCCGGGGCGTTACAACGGTCGTGGCCAAGCTTTTCAATACCGTGCTGCCCGATGTTGCCGTGTTTGGGGCCAAGGATGCGCAGCAGGCGTTCGTCATCCGGCGGATGGTGCGCGACCTCAACTTCCAGACGCGCATTGTCATCCTCCCGACCGCGCGCGAGAAGGACGGGTTGGCGATGAGCTCGCGCAACGTCTACCTGACTCCGGAGCAGCGGGCCGAAGCGCCGGTTCTGCACCGTTCGCTCGTGCTCGCGCGGCGGCTGATTGGGCGGGGCGAGCGCCGGGCGGCAAAGGTCAAGGCGGCGATGCGCCGGATGATTCTGCGGGAGTCAAGCGGCCGGATTGACTACGTGGAGATGGTCGATACCGACGAACTGCGGCCGGTTAGAACGATCAAGGGCGAGGCCCTGATTGCACTGGCCGTCTTCTACGGCAAGACCCGGCTGATAGACAACACCATCGTCCGGGCCTAGGCCCGGACCGGGCGCTGCATCGCCCGGACAAACACCCAGCCAATCACGGCAACCGTAGTGAGCGCGGCGCCGATCGCCACCAGCACAGTCTTGTACGACGTCAGGTCGCCGAGGCCGCCGATGAAGAGCGTGGTCAGGAGGAACGCGATGTTGGTGAGGAACTCGCGGGTGGAGAATATCCGGCCGCGGATTTCATCGGGAACCTCTTCCTGCAGCATCGTGTTCTGAACCACATTGAGCCCCGAGAAGGCGACGCCGGCGACCAGCGCAATCACGATCATGAACCAGATTGTGATGAGCCAGGGGCTGGCGAGGAACATCAGGCCGTACAGCAGAATCGCGCCGACCACAACCATCGGCTGGTTGATGCGCTTGCGGATGAAACTCAGGCCCGCGGCGCCGGCAATCATGCCGACCGCCAGGAAGCCGGCAAAGATGCCGACCCCGCCGGTGCCGAGATTCAGCACCTGCTGCACGAGGTAGATCAGTATTGTGTACGATACCGATGAGACGAACTGCGTTACCATCAGCGAGGCCATCACAAATCCGACCAGCCGGCTACGACCGACAACGCGGACGACCTCGGCCAGGTCAATGAAGAGCTGGCGGAACGCGTGCGCCACAAGATCCCACACGCTTTCGCGTTGGCCGGAAGCTGTCGGCTGTGATCTGTCGGCCGTGAGCCTACTGTGGGCGATGAAGACCCCGGAAATCGCCAGGGCGAGCAGACCCGCGGTCAGGTGGGTAGAAGCGTTGATGAACATGCCGTACTTCCATCCGGTCCACTTGATGAGGAACCCGCCGGTCGTCATGCCGAGAACGGTCGCGACCCGGCAGAAGGTCAGGTTGACCGAGTTGGCGGTGAGCAGCTTGCGCCTGGCCACGAGCTGAGGCATCAGGGCCGGCACGGCGGTATTGTTGAACACGTCCAGCCCAAAGAAGATGGCAAGCGCGATCCAAAACGGGACAAAGCTATTGAGCGCAATCATGAAGAATGCGGCGGCAACCAGCAGGCCGGACTGGATGAGGTGGGTCAAACCGATCACCTTGCGCTTGTCCCAGCGGTCGACGAGCACGCCGGCAATCGGGGCGAGTAGCATCGTCGGGATGACGAAGGCCAACGAGCCGGTCGAGTAGGCCATCAGCTTGCCCGGCTGGGCTACGGCGATGATGGTAATCAACAGCATGTGGGTGAGCCGGTCCCCGAGCTGGGAGAGGCTGCAGGATGCTGTCAGCAGGGTGAAGTTGCGGAGGCGCAACACCGAAGCGAAACCGCGTGACATCCGTGCATCGTAGCGGCCAACGGTGCAGAGTCAAGGCAGGTTGTCCCTCCCAGAGCTGGGACAGGAACTCATCACTGAAGCACAAAGCCACGAAGATGGTCCGGACTGGGGTGTCCGGCCATGCCTGGTGCTCTTGGTGTCTTGGTGGTTTGGTGCCGAATTCAGGGGCTACCGTGCATCGGTTCGGGCTTTGACACGCGTGGCAGATGGTCTACAATCAGGCAAGTCAGTGTGGTGAAACGGAGGTCACTATGAATCGCTTTGCCTTTGCCATGGCTGCGGCGCTGCTGGCGTGCGGCATGGCGTCAGGCCTCAGCTACGTCGAGTGTTCCGCCGGGTTTCAGAACAACCCGGAGATGGAAGGTGGCCGGACCGAACTGGAGTTCGCCGATATCAACAATGACGGCGACGTTGACATCCTCTCCATTGGTGACCATGGCAGCCCATACATCAACACCCAGGAACATGGCGTGATGGTCTGGTTCGGAGACGGCCAGGGCGGCTGGAGCGTGTTCCAGTACGGCGACTTCGGATACGGCGGTATCGCGGTCGGCGACGTCAACGGAGACGGCAAGTGGGACATCGGCTATGGGATGCACCACAACTACGCTTCCGGAGACCTGGGTGACGACATGCTCGAAGTCGCGCTCGGCGACGGCACCGGACAGAACTGGACTCCGTGGGACGACAGCCTCGTGCCGGGCGGTTCGGTCTGGGGGATGTTCGCCACCGACTTCGGGGACATCGACAATGACGGCGACCTCGACGTAGGTTCGTCATCGTTCGGTTCGGGCGTTGGACTCCGCGTATTCCTGAATAACGGCGACGGCACGTGGCATCAGACCTTCGGTCTGGGCGACAACACCAACAGCCAGATGGAGTTCTACTTCCGCGATGTGAACCGGGACGGCAAGGCGGACATCATTCACGGGGCCGCAGGTCCGGCAGTCTACTTTGGTGACGGCGCGGGTGGGTTCGTGCCGGGCGATACCGGGCTGCCGCAGTCAGACTACGGGCTGGCCGGCATCTCGCCCGGCGACGTGGACAACGACGGCGGGGCAGACGTAGCCTTCGCCAATGACAACAGGGGCGTAGAGGTCTGGGTCTGGAGCGACTCGGCCCATCACTGGGTCAGCTCCTCCGGCACACTACCGACCACCGGCGACTTCGAGGGAACGCAACTCTGCGACATGAACGCCGACGGGTTCATTGATGTCTGCGCCTCGGGCGGCGGGCACACCAAAGTCTGGCTCGGCGACGGGCAGGGCAACTGGACCGAGGCCGCCGACATCACGACGCCCGACGGTTCCTGCGAAGCTCTGCGCACCGGAGCGGACTTCGACCACAACGGACTTCCTGACCTCGCGTTCGTCGCGCGCGAGGGTTCCTGGCCCAATGACTACAATCACGCCCATGCGTTCAAGGAGGCCTCTGCGGCCGGGTCTTTGACCGTCTTCCCGGTATTCCCGCGCGGCGGCGAGAAGTTCGCCAACGGTTCGGTCCAGTTCATCGACTGGTGGAGCGAAGCGCCGGCGCCGGAGTCCACTCGGTTGAGGCTGGAGCTGTCCACAACAGGCCGGTCCGGACCCTGGCAGCAGGTGGCCGACTCCCTGCCGAATGCCGGACGCTTTCAGTGGCTAGTCCCGGACAGCATCAAGTCCGGAGACTGCTTCGTCAGATATGCCGCAATCGAGCCGGGCGGCAGCGCGGAAGTGCTGACACCACGCGCCTTCGCCATCGGCGATACGATGCCGGGCGTGTCGGAGAGCCGCAAGCCACAAGCCTCAAGCCGCAAGCTCGGGCCGAGCATAGTCCGCAGCCTTCTCGTCCTGCCGCAAATGGGGGCTGTACCTTCAGGGACTGTACCCACTTTCGGCCCCTCGCTGCTGGATGCAGCCGGGCGGCAGGTTCTTGATCTCAGACCCGGCGCGAATGATGTGCGGGCGCTGGCGCCGGGGGTGTACTTTGTGAGAGAGGCACAAGCGCAAGCCCAAGCTCAAGCCGTACGGAAGGTCGTCGTGACGCGGTAGGCGAAGGCCGACTCGGGCCAAGCGGCCTCGGCGATCGGTCTCGGATACACGAACCTGCAGTCTCTTGAGCGCTAGGTCCTCAGAAACATGACTGCAGCGGTGTTTTGCGCGAGCAGACAAGCCCATAACTGCATAACTGCTTGTAGAGCAGCACGTTAGGCGCGGATGAGCTCGTTTGAGCCTACCTTGCGGGAATCACGGTGGGAACCGTTCCCGGAACGGTTAGCGGGCTGGCTCGGATCGTGGTTCTGTACGCTAGTTGGGGCGCGAATCTGGGTGCGAAATCTGGCGCGTTTCGGTTCAGGATTGGCGGTCCGAATACCACGGCGTATTGTAAGCTGGGTAGCAAGGCGACTGAGGAAACCTCTGCCGAGGGGAACCGGAAGGCTTCTTGCAGGGCCTCTCGCGGTCTGGTTCTCGGGCAGGTTTCTGCCGTGGTCTACGCGGGGACTCGTGCCGCGCCTCGCTCGACGAGTCGTAGAGCTTGGCTCCAAGACGGGCGGTGGTGTGGCTGCTTTGGAGTGAGGCAGCAGGGCTGACGCCTCTTTGGACACTCGGCGAGGAAAAGCGGGAGCTGGGGCTACCGCAATCCAAAGTTCCACTTGGGACACGATCCGAAATCTCCGCGATTTCGGTCATGTCCCTCGTGCGAGGCTAGAACCTGAGGAAGGCTCCGACGCCGCCGCTGCGGGCGAGTTCTTTGGCGGCTTCGCCCTTAACCACCTCGGTAGGGAGGCTGTGGTCCACCACGAGGCGAGGCAGTATGGCGGTCAGGCTGACCTTCTTCAAGTCGGCAGCGCTGCATTTGGCGCAGTGGCTGTTGGAGCTGAAGCTGACGTTTGAGCACTGGGCGCACCGGCTGACCTCGGCATCGAAATCCTTGGCCACGACCAGCCGTGAGGCCCGGCCGTCCTGCACGAACTTGAGGACAGAGTCGACTCCGACAGCGGCTCTCTTGCTGATGCCGGCAGCGTTGAGCAGGTCGCCGACCAGGGCGCGCTCTCGTTCTTCTTCCCAGGCCATGATCCCGGGAAACACCCTGTGCACGGCGTCGGTCGGGTTGGTGAACTTCTCCATGTTGAACTGAGTCACGACCAGCTTGCCGATGGCCGGGGGCAGGGAGCGCGCGAACTCGGGCAGCACCGATTTGGTGCCGGCAAGGACCAGACGGCGGATGTGGTAGCGCTCGACCAACTCGGCCAGAGGCTTGTGAAGCGTCTTCCAGAAGCGCTTGACCTGCTCCATGTATCTCTGGTCGAAGGCCTCGACGTTCGAGCCGCCCTTCTGGGTTGCGCCGCCCCGGCCCTTCGAGCCGACTACCTGCTTGCGCCACTGGCTGGTGTCGACTTCGGTGCGGAATTCCTGGTAGGCCTCGAACTCGTTCAGTCGGACCGCAAGGAAGCGGACGTGCTCGAGGCCCGCGACCAGCACGCCGTACGGCCGGTATTCTTCGAGCAGCCAGAGCACCTGGGCGGTGTTGGGTCGTCCCCATGAGGCTTCGTCACGCACCGGAACCCGGGAGGCGACTTCGTCCCACGACTTGGGACCGGCGAAGATGAGGACCGAGTTGCCGGCGGGTTGGTACTGGCTCAGTGAGTTCGTCAGCCTGGCAACGACCTGGTCGTACTGCTTGCGGTCCTCGGCAGGAACCGTCGATTCAACGTTCCGCAGCAGGCTGCGGAACCGGGCGACATAGGCGGATCGCGGCTGGTCCGGCCGCGTGTTGAAATAGAGAGTCAGCGTGCGGAGGTCGGTGCTTTCGGTCAGCCGTTTTACGTCTTGTGGTGTTATCATGGGTGACTCCTTGTGGTGTCAGAAGTGCCAACGACTCATGCTATTGTGAGCATCTCGCTTGTCAAGCGCTCCTCTCGAGTCCCGGGAACCCGTCTAGTGACGGCCGACCAGAACTCGTTTGACTCCACAGAAGGGGGAGAATATAATGACCTTTCCGTTCAAAATGAGCCACACCATGAGGTCGACTCTGCTGGTACTTCACGTCCCCGCCTGCCCCGCCGGGAGCCGTTCCTCTCAGGTCTGCCGTTAGTGCCGGGAATGGCCACGGAGCAGACCGCTGCGCGAATCAGAGTCGGCACAAGCGGCTTCTCGTTTGACGACTGGCTGGGCAGGACCTACCCAGCCGGGCTCGCCAAAGCGAAGATGCTTGAGTACTACGAGAGCGTGCTTGGCTTCGATACGGTCGAGTTGAACTTCACCTACTATGCGATGCCGGTGCCAAAGACACTGGCGTCGATGGTCAGCCGTACCGGCCCGGACTTCTGCTTCGTGGTTCGCTCGCACAAGGACATGACCCATGACATCTGGCAGGACGAGGATCGGCGAGTCTTGAAAGACACCGCAGGAGTGTTCAAGGCGTTCCGCGACGGTGTCAGTCCGCTGGTAGACACCGGCCGGCTGGGCTGCATTCTGGTCCAGTTCCCGGTCTTCTTCTACCCAACGCCGCAGAACTTCGAGTACCTGCAGAAGATGCCGGCACTGATGCCCGGCGTATCGCTCGTGGTCGAGTTCCGCAACCGTGCGTGGCTGAGGCCGGAGGCGTTCCGGCTGCTGGAGGAGAGCGAAATGGGCTGCTGCGTCGTTGACGAGCCGAAGATACCCAGGCTGATGCCGTTCGAGCCAAGGCGGACATCGAGTGTCGCGTACTTCCGCTTTCACGGCAGGAACGAGAACTGGTTCAGTGCCTCCCGCGAGGAGCGGTACAACTACCTCTACTCGGCCGACGAGTTGAGCGAGTTCGTCCCGCCGCTGCGCAGTATCAGCGCGGGAGCAAAGACGACCTACACGTTCTTCAACAACTGCCACGCCGGCGCCGCGGCCCGGAATGCCTTGATGATGAAACAGATGCTCGGGCTGATAGACGCACTCACGCCGTTGCAGACTCGTGTGGTCGAGGGCCTTTGAGCCGGGACCCGTGGCAACGAGAGCGTCAAGACTCGAATTCCGGAACCCGAATGACGATCCAAACTCGAATCACCGGGTTCGTCATTCCCCGCATTTCGGGTTTCAATCGGATTTCGAGCTTCGGGCTTCCTCATTCCGCACCGTCTGCTTGACTTTCCGCGCCCTGCCAATATCCTCAGCACGATGAAAGTCGTTCTCGCCGGATTCAACATCGAGTACGAGCTAATGCAGGCGCTCGCCAAGAACCATCGCGTCGCCCTGACCCCGGAGCCGATTTCCGCCGCCTACGCGCGCATCAGCCGGAGCTCCAAGCCGGTCGAAGAGCTGAGGCAGGCCGCCCGCCAGGAGCTGGAGAAGGCGCGCAAGTCGAACGTGACCATCGTCTTCGAGATGGGCCACCACTCAGTCGCAGAGCACGCGGTCTTCAACTTCGACGTCAGCGGTGTCTCGCGCCTGGCGGTCGAGGCCCTAGAGCACCATCGGCTCAATTCCTACATGGAGAAGTCGCAGCGCTACGTCGCACTCACCGACGACTTCGTCGTGCCCGAGGAACTGAAGGAGACGGAGATACTGGACGAGTTCGTGGCGATCGTAAAACTGCAGAACCGCTACTATCATGACCTGTACTCCAAGCTGCTGGCTCACTTCAACGCCAAGCACCCGGAGTGGAAGGACGAGCCGAACCGGGCCGAGAACGCGGCCAAGGAAGACGCCCGCTACATCACCGGGCTCGCTATCGAGACCCAGCTCGGAATGACCGCGAACGCGCGCAATCTCGAGCTGATGCTGCGGAACCTGAGCGCCAGCGATCTGGCCGAGGTGCGCGCTTTGTCAGGCCTGCTCTACGACCAGGCGGTTGCGGTCGCGCCTTCGCTGATTCTGTTCCCACAGCCGACTGACTACGAACGGCGGACTTACGTGCGAATCCGCGACTACGCCCAGACTTTCATGACCCCGGCGTTCAACCGCCGGCCGCGGAACTTCATCGCTCTGGCCGCGTCCGATGTGGCGCTAGTGGACTACACCCAGAACGCGGATAACAAGCTGCTTGCCACAATCCTGCATACGGTCTCCCACGCATCGCACGCCGAGTGCCTCAGCCGCGTCGAACGGCAGACGCTTGCCCGCAAGAAGGAGATTTTCAAGCTGGCGTGCCAGGACCTGCAGGCGTACGACGCGGTCCTGCGCGAGTTCGAGCACCTCTCGCTGACGTTCGAGCTGGTCATCTCGGCGTCCGGCTATGCCCAGCTGAAACGGCACCGGTTGATGACGATAACTACGCAGCCGTACGACCCAAAGAACGGCTGGACCATTCCGACATCAATTGCCGAAATCAAAGAGCACAAGTCGTTCAAGGAGATGCTGGCGCGGACCGAGGACGTCTTCGACCACATTGCGGCCATCTCGCCGTCGGCCGCGCAGTACGTGCTTACCAACTCGCACCAGCGCCGGGTACTGATGACAGTGGACGCGCGCGAGCTCTATCACATATCGCGGCTGCGCGAGGACCCGGCCGCGCAGTGGGACATCCGTGACATCGCGGCCCGGATGATGGAGCAGGCGCGGCACGTGATGCCTTTGACACTCGCCCTGGCCAGCGGCAAGGATAGCTACGCCAGGGTCTACGAGGAATTGTTCGGCAGGCCGCCGGCGGTGACAGAGCTCAGGCTGCCCGAGGCACGGCCCCTGCCGGTGCCGCCCCAGCCCAAGCCGCGCAAGCAGCCCGTAGAGGTCGAAGAGGACTCGCCACCAGAAACGATGAGTATTGCGGATAGCCCTCCTCCGGAAGCTGCCCCTGATGCGAAGACCGATCCGGATGGCAGCGCTCGGCTTGCACCCAGCGAGTCCGTTCCGATCTCAGGGAAGAGGGCCCGGCCGAAGGGAGCCAGGAGGGCCGAAGGCCGACGCTCGAAGCCAGACGCGAGAAGTCAGAAGCCGAGAACCAAGGGATAGTTGATGCAGGTTGCCGGCCTCGATGAGCTGAAGAAGGCCGTGAAGGCGCTCGAGCCCGAGATAGTCGTCACCGACGAGAGCCTGGCCAGGAAGATCCTGTTCTGGAACACGCTGCGGACCATCGCCAACATCCTTGTGATTGTCGTGCTGGCTGTCGGCATCGCGTGGTGGGCCAATCCGCTGCGGATTCCCGAGCTGGAGCAGGAATGGGCGCTGCTGGCTCGGCGCATCATCCTCGGCTTCGGCGTGCTCATGCTCTTTGCCGAATACGTCATTCCTATTGTCCGGCTCTACAAGCCAGCGGGCAAAGACGCCCTCGGCCTCAAGCTCGTTCCGCGGAAGAGCAACTAGCCGCAAGCCTCAAGCCACAAGCTCCGAGCCAACCGAAGCTAGCCGCCAGGATCGCCAAGGCCGCCGAGTCCGGACCGGACTCTACCACCAAGGCACCAAGACACCAAGTCCAAACGCCCTCGCCCCGAAGGGGAGAGGGTCGGGGTGAGGGGGTAGGACTCAATGGGGATGCCGTTCCGAGTGAGTCTGACGAATCGAGGAATCTCTCATGAGAGACACCTCGGGTCACGTCGCTCGCCCGGGCCTGTGCTTGAGCTTGGGCTTGAGCCCCTACTGTGGTTTTCCCGCGAAGAGCGGGTAGAGGCGCTCGCGGGTCGGCTGGTCCACTTGGCTGAAGTGGGAGAACTGCATGGAGTTTGCGGCGCGGCCTTGGGAGAGGGAGCGGAGCTGGGTGGCGTAGCCGAAGGTTTTGACCAGCGGGAGTTCGGCCTTGATTATCTGGTGGCCTTTGACCGGTTCCAGGTGCAGAATCCTGCCGTCACGCGAGGTGACGTCGCCGAGCACGTTGCCCAGGTACTGGTCCGGCGTTACGACCTCAAGCTCCATTATCGGCTCAAGGAAGGTCGGGCTGGCGGCCATGAAGGCTTCGCGGAACGCCTGGCTCGCCGCAACCTTGAAATCCACCTCGGCCGAGTCCTGCTCGTGCCAGGAGCCGTCCAGGATGCGTGCCTTCACGTTCACGACCGCGTAGCCGGCAAGGACCCCGGATTCAAAGCAGTCGTGGACCGCCTGAGAGACCGCGGCGGCATATTCGCGGGGCAGGGTTCCGGGCTTGAGTTCGTCCACGATCGTGTTGCCCTGAGCCGAGGGTTCGAGCATGATCTTGACGACGGCGTAGTGGCCTTTGCCGCCGGCCTGCCGGATGAACCTGCCTTCAGCGCTGGCCGAAGCGGTAACGGTTTCGCGGTAGGAGACCTGCGGCTTGCCGGAGTGCACTGCAACCTTGTAGTCACGGGCGAGTCTGTCAATCAGGATTTCGAGGTGGAGTTCGCCCATGCCGGACAGGATGAGTTGGCCGGTTTCCTCGTCGGTGCGGACCTTGAAGGTCGGGTCTTCGAGCGCGAGCGTATCGAGTGACGTGTGCAGCCGTTCTTCGTCGGCCTTGGTCTTCGGTTCTATGGCCAGGAAAACGACCGGCTCCGGGTACTTGACCGGCTCGAAGGCAATCGGATGGGCGAGGTTGGCCAGGGTCTGGCCGGTGCGGGGTTCCTTCAGTCCGATGACCACGCCGATCTCTCCGGCGGAGAGCGACTCGACTTCCTGCTGACGGTTGGCGTGCATGATGGCGAGCTTGGGGATGCGCACGCGCTTCATCTCGGGCACCGACATCACGACCTCGCCCTGCTCGACCTTGCCCGAATAGACGCGGATGTAGGCAAGCATCCCGCGCTGCGGGTCTGAGGCCAGCTTGAAGACCAAGGCGGCAAATGGAGCCTTGGCGTCGGCCGGCCGGGTCTCTTCCTTTTCCGTCTTGGGGTTGGTGCCGCGCGCGGGGGGAACATCCAGCGGCGATGGCAGGTAGTGGATGATGCCGTCGAGCAGCTTCTGAATGCCCTTGTGTTTGAACGCGCTGCCGCAGAAGACCGGCACGATTCGGAGCGCGATGGTGCCCTTGCGCAGGGCGCGTTTGAGGTCGCCCTCCTCGATTGGCGTCCCGGCCATGTACTTCTCCAGCAGTTGCTCGTCGAACGTGGTGAGGACGTCGATCATCCGGTGCCGGTAGTCGACGACTTCGGGTAGGCGTTCTTCAGGTATCGGCACCTCTTCAAAGGTTGCGCCGAGGTCGTCGGTATGCCAGACGAAGGCCTTCTCCGCTACCAGGTCGATTATGCCCTTGAACTCATCTTCTTCGCCGATGGGCAACTGGACAGGGACCGGTATCTGCTCGAACTTCTCCGCCATCATCTTGGTGACCCGGTAGAAGTCCGAGCCGCTCCGGTCGAGCTTGTTGACGAAGGCGAGGCGGGGAACGTGGTAGCGGTCGGCCTGGCGCCAGACGGTTTCGGACTGAGGCTCGACCCCGCCGACCCCGCACAGGACTATGATCGCTCCGTCCAGCACTTTCAGCGAGCGTTCGACTTCGACCGTGAAGTCCACGTGGCCGGGAGTGTCGATGATGTTGATGCGGTGCTCCAGCCACTGGACGGTAGTGGCCGCGGCGGTGATGGTGATGCCGCGTTCGCGTTCCTGCGCCATCCAGTCCATCTGGGTGTTCCCGTCATCGATGTCGCCCATCCGGTGAATCCGACCCGAGTAGTAGAGGATGCGCTCGGTCGTCGTCGTCTTGCCCGCGTCGATGTGCGCGGCTATGCCGATGTTCCTGATGTGCGCCAGGTCGGTGCTTTCCACGGAGGTCAATGCTATTGCCTGAAAGCGGATAGTCAAGCGGAGAGGCACAGCATAGTGATCCAGTGGTCATGTGGTCCAGTGGTCGAGTGGCGGCAGCCAGCCGCCATCGGCTGGGGTTGCGCAATCGGGTTGGTGTGGTATCCTCTCCCGTGGCCGACCATCCAACCATGAACGACGGTTCAGATTTCCGCGCGGACGTGAGGCGGATCTGGGACGAGTTCCAGCGCCTCGGCAGGTCGCGGGATTTCGGAAACCTCGAGGGCGGGAGCGTCGAGCAGCAGCGCGACAAGAGGTTGCAGCTCCACCACTGCGCCAACTACGCGGCGGTGCTCCAGGTTCTGCGTGGCTCTCGCCCGCTTGGGACACGATCCGATTCGTCAAACGATTCGGTCATGTCCCGCGCTCCGTTGCGGTTACTGGAGTTGGGCTGCGGCAGCGGCGGCCTGACGAGCGTCCTGGCCAAAGTCATGCCCGAGAGCTGGAGCATCGAAGCGACCGACTACTCAGAGCGCCTGCTGACTGGGGCACGCGCACGGTTCGAATGCGCGAACCTCCGTTTTCGGCATCTGGACGCGCGGTCGCTGGCGCCGGAGCGAATGGGCGGGGTCGACGCCGTGCTGTTGCTCGAGGTTATTGAGCACCTGCCGCCGGATGAGGCTGAAGGACTCCTGCGTCGTGTCTACGACGCGCTCGAGGTCGGCGGAATGATGGTGCTGACCACGCTTGACCGGGCGGCCTTCCCGCGGCCATTCTCCGGGTACGCCCCGCACTTCGTCGAGTATACCCACAAGTCGCTCTCGGAGTTCCTGGGCGACCCCCGGCGCAGCCCGTTTGAGGGGCATGACGTGTACCGACTCGTCTCCGAACGCATCGCCGCGGAGTCGGTGCGGGCCGAGCAACGTGGCGGCTATCTGGCAAACCGGTTCCAGCGGATGGTGCTGGGCATCGGCCGCCGGCATCCCAAACTGGGCGCGTGTCGAGAGTGGCTGGAAGCACGCCTCTTTCGGCTCTACTCACTGCTGCCGGAACGCGACGGGTTCGATTTCGATGGCTACCTTGCCACACTCGACCTCATCCGTTCTGAGCCCGAGCAGCACGACCACGATTCGTTCGGGCTCGTCGCGGTGCTGCGAAAGTCCGGCGAGGCGCGGGACATGACCCGATTGTCCGACAATCGGGATCGTGTCCCAAGCCACAGAGCAACAGGTGGCTAGTCTGGCGTCCAACAGCTCTTCTCGTGTCGCCAGTCAGTCCGAAAACCGCGGCTCTGCAGCGAAAACGGGGACTGCACCGTCCCTCACCCTCGCCCTCTCCCAGAGGGAGAGGGAAGGGGTGAGGGTGAAGCTTCCCGACTTCCTGCTCCGCGCGGTTGAGTTCCGCGGCTCGCGCCTGCGGATACTGGACCAGACACTCCTGCCCCATCGGACCGTGTATCTCTACCCGAGGAGTGCTGCAGAAGTAGCCGGAATCATCAAGCGACTCGCGGTCAGAGGCGCACCTGCCATCGGCGTCGCCGCAGCCTACGGCCTCGCAGTAGAGGCGAAGCGGCTGCCCGACAGCAAGCTGGAGCCGGGGCTCAGACGGGCGGCAGAAATGCTGGCCGCCTCGCGGCCGACTGCAGTCAACCTGAAGTGGGCAGTCGTCCGTGTCATGCAGTCCGTGTCCGTCCGTGCGATGTCGCCCGATGAGACGCGCCGAGCGGTGCTCGCGGAAGCTCAGCGGACCGAGACCGAGGAAGTTGAACGCTCGCTCGCGATGGCCCGGTTCGGAGCCAAGCTGCTCCCGAAGGGCGCCAACATCCTTACCATCTGCAACACCGGCGCGCTGGCCGGACCGGGGATGGGAACGGCGCTTGGTGTCGTGATTCAGGCGCACTTGGACGGCAAGAAGCCGAGTGTGTACTCATGCGAGACAAGGCCGCTACTCCAAGGCAGCAGGCTGACAACGCTGGAACTGCTTCGTGCGAGGATACCTGTTACCCTGATCGCGGATAGCGCCGCAGCCAGCGTCATAGACCGGTGCGACCTCGTGCTGGCCGGAGCGGATCGGATTGCGGCCAACGGCGACACGGCCAACAAGGTTGGCACGAGGATGCTCGCAACGCTCGCGCGGGCCGCGCGCAAGCCGTTCTACATTGTCGCTCCGACCTCGACCTTTGACCCGGTGACTTCGAACGGCGGCAAGATCGTCGTAGAGGAGAGAGGTGGGGAAGAGGTGCGTAGCTTCCTCGGGTGCCGAGCCGCGCCCAAGGACGTGCCGGTATTCAACCCGGCCTTTGATGTGACTCCTGCCCGCCTCATTACCGGCTTCATCACTGATCGCGGCATCATCCACCCGCCTTACCGCGCTGCCATCCGACGCCTGCTCGGTCGCTAGTCCGCGCTCGTTCAGCACTAGACTTGTCTTCCTACTGTTCAGAGAGTAATCAAAAACCCGGCGGTACGGCCCAAAACGAGAGCATGCCCAGTTGCGGTCCGGATAGCGTGCTCAGTAGCGGGCCAGGCAGCGGTGCAGATGACTCAGCGAATTGCCGGGCAGGCAACTGCCCGAACGACGGACAGAGCTGCGGGCACGGCTATCAGCCCAGCTCTCTACACACTAGCCTCACGAGCTATCCGCCCAGCAACGGCCCGAGCTGCTATCCAGACTGCGGTCGCCATTGCGGGTGAAGCTGCGGAGAAGGTTCCCGTCCCCGCAACAGCCCTCGCTCCCTGCCAGATTGCCGGCCCAATTGCTGTCCGGATGCCTTGCCCGGCTACTGCCGCAGCCATCCGCCCGACTCCTCCTCGGGCCATGGTCCAGATGGTCCCCGGGGTAGCGGCCTGCGCAATGTGGTATTGGACCTAGCTTGCTGTTAACCCTGCTACTTACACGGAACAAGGCCTTGCCATGCTGTCTACTTTAAAGTAGACTTGGACCATGGCGAAGCAAGCCGCAGAGAACAAGACGGCCATTGACGGCCTGTTCCCGCTGCTGAGAGAACTGCGTACACGGGCCGGTCTGACCCAGCAGCAGATCGCGGAAGCGACTGGAGCGGGCGGAGCACATGGCCGCAAGCTCATCGCCAGGCTTGAGGCCGGACACGTCCAGAACCCGTCAATCAGGCTCGTGCTCAGTTACCTGTGTGCCTGCAAGGCAACTTCAGAGGACCTGACTGAGTTCCTGGACGGATACTTCGGCTCTCCGATGCCTGTGCCCACGCGACCGATCCGCGGCCCGCGCATTCCCAAACCCAGGCCGGAAGACCTGGCTCTGCTTGCCCTGCGCAAAGAAGCTGCCTGGTGGAACCTGCGCAGGGTGATCGAGGTGATGCTCCATCACGAGTTGAACGGCCTTAAGGCAAAGCCGATGAGCAAGGAGCGCAAGACCGTGGCCGACTACGGCCGCAAGGTCTTCAAGATTCTCTACCAGACAAGACAACTGCGGCCGGTACTGCGAGAGCGACGGCTGAAACGCTGCCGGGCATGGGCTGAGCGCAAGGTAGTACAGGCCGACGTCATTGATTACCTGGGTAGAGTCGTGACCGAGCTGTTCAACGACATGGAGACAAAGGGCGAGCTGGACTGGCTGCCGCCGACTGAGGAGGCGAAGCACCTGATGCTGCTCTCGCCCCGGCACAGGATTGAGACCGACTATGACCTCTGCCGTACCGAGTGGATGGCGCGGGCGGCGAAGGAGCACGAGGCCCGCGAAGAAGCGCGCAAGCCGGTCATCGAAGCGGCGCTTGCCATGCTCCGTTCATCGGGTGTGACCGGAAACCGGATTGGCAACTACCAAGGCATCATCAATGCGTTTCTGAACGTAGCCGAGGCAACGCAACCGGGCACCGCCGCCCGCGAACGGATCATTCGCGACATCGTGAGCGGTCACCAGCAGTCCTATATCGACCAAGCCCTCCTCCACCGCCTCGCCGAACTGGTCTTCTCCCTCCGCGCCTAGCCGGCACGGCGCGAGGTCGTACACCTGCCGGTGCGGCATCACTCAAGTATCGGCCAACGGTCTCACGCAAGTATCGGTTTCGAGCCGCCCGCCGAACCGGACAACGGCTACGTCCCTCGGCTTGACTCGGAGCGGACTTTGAGTAGTTTACTGCAGATGGAGACTGAGTCTTCTACTAGCTTGATGAAGACTCGAAGCGAAGTGCCTCAGTCCAGCCATGGGAACAAGCGAAGTGTCCCCGTTTCTCCCCAGAGACAAAGAACTCTGCGCCTCATAGCATATCTCCTCTATTGTAGCTTGGTTATGCGCAGGTGATTTATCCTATCGCCGACGTTCACTCGCACGATGTACACCCCCGCTGCTCTGCTGCTCAGGTCAAGCAGGTAGCGCGTAGTACCTGGACCCGCGTCGAGAGCGTCGGCCCTTCCTGCGGACTTGCCGGTCACGTCGAATACCTGAAGATTTACCTCCTTTCTGGTTGCTTCCGTGAACTCAATACTCACGCGTCCGTTCGTCACCGTACCCAGGACGCGAGCCTCGCCTGAACGTAACGGCACTTCCGACCGTTCAGTCACTGCTAACGTCGCCGTGTCAAAGATGCACACTCCCGCGCTCCAGCACGACGCGTATACGTAAGGTGAATCGCATACCACTCGCCTGACGAAATCCGGTGTTGAATAGTATGCCAACAGCCTCGGATTTCGTGGATCCGAAATGTCCACCAACCCGAGCCCCTTTGCGCCCACATAGGCGTAGTCACCGAGCACTTTCACGTCGTATCCCGCGTTGCTGACGGGCGCAGCGCCCAACTCATAGACATTGAGCAGGTTCGCCACGCTCCAGATGTGCAGCGAGTCATCGAAGTCGGAAACGAACAGCAGACTGTCGCGCACACAACAGCCCCAAGCGCTGGCTCCGGCCAGGACCTTCACGGGCGAGGGATTGCGAGGATCAGACACGTCCACAACGTAGACGCCATCGTACGGACCTGCAATGTATGCTACTAATCAGAGCATAAAATGTTTGACATGGGAGTCGGTTTGGTGTATACTGTGAGTAATGAGAGAAGACGATACTCGGCGTCTATCGCCGGCGGCTTTGGATGTGCTGCGTGTGCGGGTGATGAAA